>JBOFJB010000223.1:0-8223 GCA_051650465.1 Dermatophilaceae bacterium
CCGGTCGCCGGTGAGCTGCATCCCGTCACCTGAGTCGCCGGCGAACCGGATGACGACGCGATCAAGAGTCTGGACGGTGGTACTGCTCACAAGGCACCTTGCGCGAGGGGGTAGGCGATGCTGCGCCCGGCCCGTGTGGCCGCGCATGCAGCACTCACAATGCTACGTCGCGGGCCGGTGGCCCGGATGAGGGTGTCCCGTCCTGCGGGCCGAGCCGCCGTCAGGCCTGCTCGAGGTAAGAGGCGCTGACGACCGCCTCTTACCTGCCCGCCTCTCCGGAATCGTGACGTGCACGAGGCGGGTACAACGGCATGTCACCCGTCAGAGAATTGATGTTCTTTCTTGGGCCGGCCAAGCCGAGCGCGGCCAGTTCAAGCTCGTGGGTCGGAACTGACGCGACCTTGTCGACGTATTCGTCGTAGGTGGTGCATCCTTGGGCGAGGCGCGTGAAGGGAAGGACGACGAGCCGTTCCTCGAGTTCATCCGCGCGGGACCAGATCTTCTGCAGGAGTTCGCCGTCGCCGGCGAGAACAGGGAGTGGGGCCAGCACGACGCCGGGAATCGTGGCGTCGGCAGTAGCCACTGCTGGGCCGATGAGATCGGGGATCGCGGTCGTCATCATGGCTGCCACGATTGACGCGGCGTTGACGGCCAAGCCTGTGGGGAGGTTCCGGTCGACGACGATGACAGTCTTCTGGCGTGGGTCGTTCAAGGATGCGATTCCTTTCGCGAAACGTGGCTAGGTGAGTTGGCTGCGCGCTGGAGCCGGGCGGGGCATGGCGTTGAGTGCGACGCCAGCGACGATGATGGCGGTGCCGAGGACTTTGACGACGGTGACCTGCTCGCCGGCGATGACGACCGCTGAAACTACCCCGAACACGGGGACCAGGTTGAGGATCGCGACCGCCTGGCCGGGTTCGAGGGCTTTCAACCCGAAGGTATAGAGCAGAAATGCCAGGGCAGAGCAGCCAACTGCAAGATAGGCGATCAGCCAGGCGGTGGTCGGGTCGATATCGACTCCGGCACCTTGCGGCAGGACAGGGATGAGCAGGCAGAACCCCAGGCCGCCCCAGAGGTTGTGCAACGCGGTGGTCTGCAGTACGCCGATCCGCGCCTGGGGCGGGGTGTTCTGAGATGTTCTTGCCGCCAACAGGTTGTATGCCGTCCATGCAATTCCGCCGAGGATGAGCAACAGGATTCCCAACGCTCGGTCCTGAGGTTTCTCAGCGGGTTCGTTCACGGTGACCAGCACGACTCCAGCGAAGGCTGTCAGGGCACCGACGACATTGATGACGGCGGGCGCTCGCCGCTGGCTGGCAGATTCCGCGACCATCGTCATCACCGGATATGTGGCGACGATCAGCACGGCGTCCGTCGCGGTCGCCAGGGCGACCCCGTAGTTCTCGAGCGTGAAGTAGACCGTGATCCCGACAAGCCCAGCACCTGCGACGGCCGCGTGCGCACGAATCGGGGCCCGTAGCCGTTTGCGGGCGAGGAAGCAGATCAGTACCAGCAGCAGCGCGGCGCCCAAGAACCGGATGGCGCCCAACGTCACCTCGCCCACATTCGGCAGGATCACCTTCGTTACCGCAAACGAGGTACTCCACAGCAGCGCGGCACCCACGATCGCGGTGACGTGGGCGGCGCCGACACCACCGCTCACGGCAGGAATCTCGCAGAGTCGGTCACATCGGCGACGGCCCAGGTCGCGACCCGAAGCCATGCGGCCTTGCCGCGCTCGTGATCGGCATGAGTGCGGCAGATCACGAAACCCCCTCGTAGCGGACCAGTGCGGTAGCACTTCGCGCAGCGACCGTATCGCAGTCCTCGACGGAGCTGTCGCTCGTGCCGGTCCCGACCAGGCGACGGTGGCCCGCTGGTGAGCAGCCCCGCGACAGGCGCCGCCGTCGGGCCGTCGGTCACGGTCGGGCGTGGAGCCGCGCCCACCCGTCCACCCGTCCACCAGCCCACCAGCCCACCAGTCCGCTCGGCTGCCCGCGCCGGGCCGGGGCTACCCTGGCGACCTATGGAGGGCTACCTGGCGGTCGCGGCGGTCGTCCTCGCCGGGGTGCTGCTCGTCAGCGCCGCGATGCTCGCTCGCCGTCTGGTCGCCCCGCGGGCCGTGACCGACGCCGGGCGGCTCACGTACGAGTCGGGCGTGGACCCGGTCGGCACCGGGTGGGCGCAGTCGCAGATCCGGTACGTCGCGTTCGCCTTCCTCTACGTCGTCTTCGCCGTGGATGCCGTGTACCTCTTCCCCTGGGCGCTGGTGGCCCGCGATGCCGACCTCGGCGCCGCCGCACTGGTCGAGGTCGTCGTGTTCGTCGGCGTCGTGTTCGTGGGGCTCGTCCACGCCGCCCGGCGCGGCCTGCTCCGCTGGGACCTCGGATGACGGAGCCGCGCACGCCATCGATGCCGGTGGGCCTCCCGACGCCGCGGGTGGGGCCGGTGGCCGAATACGCACCCAAGCCGATTCGCGTCATCCTCAACTGGGGCCGCCGCTACAGCCTGTGGGTGTTCAACTTCGGTCTGGCGTGCTGCGCCATCGAGTTCATCGCCGCCTCGATGGGCCGGCACGACTTCATCCGGCTAGGCGTCATCCCGTTCGCGCCCGGTCCGCGGCAGGCCGACCTCATGGTCGTGTCGGGCACGGTGACTGACAAGATGGCGCCCGCCATCCGCCGGCTCTACGACCAGATGCCCGAGCCGAAGTACGTCATCAGTTTCGGTGCGTGCTCGAACTCCGGTGGGCCGTACTGGGATTCGTACTCGGTAACCAAAGGCGTCGATCAGGTCGTGCCGGTCGACGTCTACGTGCCTGGCTGCCCGCCGCGCCCCGAGGCGCTGCTCCAGGGCATCATCCGGTTGCAGGAGAAGATCGCCGCCGAGCGGGTGAGCGGTGCGGCCATCGCGCAGCGGCGCCGGTTCGCGGGTCACCGGGTGGCGGATGCCGGCGACGTCACCCGCCCGCTCGTGAACCCCCGGTGACCGAGCAGCGCCTGGCAAGGCCGCTGCTCACCCGTTGACGTCGCGAGTCGCAAGCCCCTCGGCACGCCACGCCTCCAGCAGCCGCCGGTCACCGGACGCCGCCACGAGCGCGACGTCGTCGACGGCCAGCGCCGCAGCGCAGTGCGTGGCCTCGAATCCTCGAAGTTGATGGTCGACGGCGAGGTGAGCCGCGAGGGTCATCAGGGCACGATCGATCTCGAGGACGTCGGCGACGGACCAGAGTTCGTCGAGGAGGGTCCTGGCCTGCTCGACGTGCGCGCGAGAGATTCTGGCGAGTTGTCGTGCTCGCCCGAGCGCCGCCCACGACTCGACGTAGGCGAGTCGGGTGACGACGACCCGGTCGGCGGCATCCCACACCTCGCCGCACGCCGCCGAGCTGGGCTCGTCGACCACCAGCGGCACCAATGCGGAGGTGTCGAGGTACAGGATCACCCGCGCTGCTCGTCCACCAGGTCGCTGACGGTGCTCCCGATGAGGATCGGTGCGGGCCGCCGGCCCTGCCGCCGCGTCGCGGGCCGGACGGCGCCGGCGGCGATGAGCTGTTCGAGCCTGGTCGGCGTCCCGACGGGGATGATCCTGGCGATGGGAGTGCCGTGGTCGGTGATGGTCAACTCCTTCCCGGTGCGGACCTCGGCGAGATGCTTGCTGAGTAGCCACAAACGAGGACCGGGTCCTTCCCGAGCATCCGTCATCCAACGGTCATCTGACGTTCGCCGACGGTCCCTCCACCGGTGGCACGACCCGCCTAGCGTCGCGCTCGGACCGACCGCCATCCGCCCCGACGGGAGACCACGATGAATCTCGCCCCCAAGAACCGCCGAACACTCGACCTCACCCCCCACGCCCGGGGCAAACGCAGCCCGGTCACCTGCCGTCTGAAGTGCGGCGACGCGTGCGCTCGTCCGGCACCCAACCCGACCGAGAACGACTACTTTCCCGATGTCGCCTCGCGAGCCTTGGCCCGTCGCGCGGTGCTCGGCGGCGTGAGTGCGGGGGCGCTGGCCGTCGCGTTCGCGCCGCCCGCCGCCGCGGCCACCTCCGGCGTGGGGATGACGACCCTCTCCGGTGCCGTCCGCGGTCGCCCACTCCGGTTCGCGCCGATCCTGCCGGTGCCCTCAACGGTCGATGCGATGTCGGTGCCTCGTGGCTGGGAGTGGTCGACCGTCATCCGCTGGGGTGACCCGTTGTTCACCGATTCGCCCGAGTTCGACCCGGCGACGCAGACCAGGGCTAGTCAGGAGGCGCAGTTCGGCTACAACTGCGACTACCTCGACGTCATCCCGATGGGTCGGGACGGCACACGGGCGCTGGGCGTGGTGAACCACGAGTACACCAACGAGGACATCATGTTCGCGCCCACCGAGGATGCCGCCGTGATCGAGGAGCAGAAGCGAGTAGCGATGGCGGCGCACGGCCTCACCGTGGTCGAGTTGAGCCGCCTCGGCACCGGCCGGCCCTACCGCTATGTGCGGGGCTCGAAGTACAACCGCCGTTACACCGCGATGACGCCGTTCCGGCTCACCGGCCCGGCGGCCGGCAGCGAGTTCGTCAGGACCGCCGCCGACCCCGAGGGCACCACCGTGCTCGGCACGCTCAACAACTGCGCCGGCGGCACCACGCCGTGGGGCACCGTGCTCTCCGGCGAGGAGAACGTCGACCAGTACTTCGTCGCCGCGGAGACCGAGGGCAACGCGCGGTACGGCATCTCCGCCGAGGAGGAAGGAAAGCGTGCCTGGTGGACCGTCGAACCCCGCTTCGATGGCCGCATCGCCGGCAACGAGAACGAGGTGAACCGCTTCGGCTGGGTCGTCGAGGTCGACCCGTTCGAGCCCGAGTCCACGCCGGTGAAGCACACCGCGATGGGCCGGCTCAAACACGAGGGCGCCAACATCCGCCTCGCGAGCGACGGCCGCGCGGTGGCCTACATGGGCGACGACGAGCGTTTCGAGCACCTCTACAAGTTCGTCTCCAGGCGGCGGATGACGCGCGGCGACGACCCGGCCGCGCGGCGTGCCAACAAGGCGCTGCTCAGCGAGGGCGACCTGTACGTGGCCAAGTTCACCGGCGACAGTCCGGCGGGCGAGATCGACGGCACGGGCGCTCTGCCGGCGGACGAGGCGTTCGACGGCCGCGGCCAGTGGCTGCCGCTCGTCAAGGACGGCGAGTCCACCGTGCCCGGGATGACGGTCGCCGAGGTGCTGGTGTTCACCCGGCTCGCCGCCGACAAGGTCGGCGCCACCACAATGGACCGGCCGGAGGACGTGCAGCCGAGCCCGGTAACCGGAAAGGTCTACGCGGCGCTGACGAACAACAGCGAGCGCGGCGAGGCCGGCATGCCGGGCCCTGACGAGGCGAACCCGCGCACGCCGAACCGCGAAGGGCACGTGCTGGAACTCACCGAGGCCGGCGGCGACGCGCTGGCGGCGACGTTCAGGTGGAACCTGCTGCTCGTGTGCGGCAATCCGGGCACAGCGGGCACCTACTTCGGCGGCTACCAGGGCCCGGTCTCGCCGATCTCGTGCCCCGACAACGTCGCCTTCGACGAGACCGGTGCGCTGTGGATCTCCACCGACGGCCAGCCCGGGACGATCGGCCTGAACGACGGCCTGCACCGGGTGACGCTCGAGGGAAAGAACCGCGGCAAGGTGGAGCAGTTCCTCGCCGTGCCGCGCGACGCCGAGACGTGCGGGCCCACCATCCGGGCTGGCGAGGAGATGGTGTTCGTCTGCGTGCAGCACCCCGGCGAGGAAGGGTCGTGGGAGGAGCCGACCAGCTTCTTCCCCGACTACGCGAAGGCGGGCACGCTCTCCCGTGGCAAGTGGGGCGGCCCGCGGCCCAGCGTCATCCAGGTGTACCGCGACTGACGCACGGGCGCTGCGCCCGGTCCTGCGGATGCCGCCCGCCCCTCGAGAGCCGAGGGGCGGGCGGCCCCGCTTCGGAGCGTCGCTGAGCCGATCGTGGCCGATAATTCTGGGTCAGGACAACGCTGCCGCTCTCCGAGGTGAAGACCCGGCTCTCCGAGATCGCCGAGAAAGTCGCCGCGACGCACGAACGGGTGCAGATCACCAAGAACGGGCGCGACTACGTCGTCCTCCTCGCCGCCGAGGACCTCGAGTCGATCGAGGCGACCCTGGAGCTGCTCGCCGATGCCGACGCACAGGCCCGGATCGCGAGCGCCGAGCGCGACATCGAGCGAGGGGACCACCTGGACCAGGACGCCGTTCGCGCCGTCCTGGCCCGGGCGAAGGACGCCTGAGTGAGCTTCTGGGTCGTCGTGACCCGGACCGCGGCACGGCGGCTCGCGGGACCAGCTACCGGAAGCGGTCGCAGCGGCCTGCGTCGAGTTCCTCTTCGGGCCGCTCGCCGGCAACCCGCACCGCGTGGGAGCACCCCTGCGGGCGCCGTTCGCGGGCCAGTGGCGGACACGCCGTGGCGAGTATCGCGTGCGCTACCGCATCGACGAGACGACGAGCGCGGTCTACGTGCTCGACATCGACCACCGGCGGGACGCCTACCGGGGCTGAGCCCGTGCCATGCTGATGGCATGCCTCGCACACGACTGAGTACCACGGTCGACTCGGCTCTCCTCCAGAGCGCACGGCATGCCCGGTCGGGGATCACCGACGCGAAGCTCGTCGACGAGGCGCTGGCCGCCCTCCTCGCCAGGCATCGTGCGGCGGAGGTGGACGCCGGCTACGCCGCCTACGACGACCATCCGTTGGACGAACCCGACGAGTGGGGCGACCTGGCCTCCTTCCGCGAAGCAGCCGCGGCCTCGTGAGCGACCTTCCGCGGCGCGCAGAGGTCTGGTGGTGCGAACTCGCCGAGATCGGCCGCCGACCGGTCGTCGTGCTCTCTCGAGATGCCGTCATCCCACGCCATCGCCGGGCCCTCATCGCGCCATGTACGACCACGATCCGCGGCCTGGCCAGCGAGGTCGTCCTGGAACCAGGAGAGGATCCTGTCCCGCGACGGTCGGCGATCAACCTCGACTCCGTGGAGAGCGTGTCGCTCGCCGCGCTGGTGGAACGACTCGGACGGCTCAGTGACACGACGATGCGCCAGGTGTGCGCTTCCCTGGCGGTCGCCGTCGACTGCGACTGAGATCAGGGTGGATGACACGTCAGTGCCGTTGTCGTGGGCACGGATAGGCTTCCGAGCGTGGCTGACGTGACCGGGGTCGTCGAGGCGGCCGGATGGCGCGCCGCCGTCACTCGGGCTCGCAACCAGGGCTACACCTTCTTCGACTGGTTGAGCGCGGTCGACCACAGCGACGACCACGACGAACCGGGGGTCGACGTTGTCGTCCACCTCCTCGACCCCACCACTCGGGGTGACCTCAGCGGCATCCTGCTTCGGGCTCGGGTCGCCGACGGCGAGCCGCTGGAGTCGGTGACCGCGGTGTTCCCCGGCGCGGCATGGCACGAGCGCGAGACCCACGAGATGTTCGGGGTGGAGTTCACCGGCTTCGACGACCGCACCGGTCTGGGCCTGCGCCCGCTGCTGCTGCCCGACGGCTTCGAGGGCACCCCGCTGCGCAAGTCCTTCCAACTCGCCGCGCGCGCCGCGAAGCCGTGGCCCGGCGGTAAGGAGCCCGGTGAGGGCCACGACTCGGCCCGCTCGCCCGGCCGTCGCCGGGTGCAGGCACCGGGCGTCCCGCCGCCGGAGTGGGGGCCGCGATGACCGGCACCACCGTTCCGGTACTGCCAGATCGGGCCGCCACGGTCTGCGGCGCTGCCCCTCGACGACCGGCGCGAGGCCCGCGATGACCGTCCTCGAAGCAGCGCTACGGGCCGCCGCCGCGCTCGCCGCGTTCCTCGTGTTGCCGCTACTCGTCGGGCAGGCCGAGCACAAGGTGATGGCACACATGCAAGGCCGGCTCGGGCCGATGTACGCCGGCGGTTTCCATGGATTCGCCCAGCTCGTCGCCGACGGCGTGAAGTTCCTCCAGAAGGAGGACATCACCCCGCGCGCCGCCGACCGTCGGATCTTCCGGCTCGCGCCCGCCGTGGCGCTGGTGCCCTACCTCGTGGCGCTCGCCGTCATCCCGGTGCATCCCGGCGTGGCGGCGGTGGAGGTGCCCGGTTCGGTGCTGCTCGTCCTCGCCGCGACCTCGGTCGGTGCCCTCGGCACCCTGATGGCCGGGTGGTCGAGTGGCAACAAGTACTCCCTGCTCGGCGGCCTGCGCGCGGCGGCCCAGTTGGTCTCCTACGA
>JBOFJB010000224.1:0-2195 GCA_051650465.1 Dermatophilaceae bacterium
CGTCACCGAAGGCCCGGCCCTCGAGGCGCACGTAGGCCCACTTGCGGTCGTCGAGCCAGGCGACGTAGTCGGACGGGCCGATGTGCACGTTGCGGTCCTCGACCTTGCCCGCCAGCTCGCCGGTGAGGTTCGAGGTGACCGCCTGGGTCTTGGAGATCTTCTTCGACTCCAGCCGCTCACGCTCGAGCATGTTCTTGAAGTCCATGTTGCCGCCGACGTTGAGCTGGTACGTGCGGTCGAGCACGACCCCGCGGTCCTCGAACAGCTTGGCCATGACCCGGTGCGTGATGGTGGCGCCGACCTGGCTCTTGATGTCGTCGCCGATGACCGGCACGCCGGCCGCCTCGAACTTCGCCGCCCACTCGGGGTCGGAGGCGATGAACACCGGCAGCGCGTTGACGAACGCCACACCGGCGTCGATGGCGCACTGCGCGTAGAACTTGTCGGCCTCCTCCGAGCCCACCGGGAGGTAGGAGACGAGCACGTCGACCTCGGCGTCGCGCAGTGCGGCCACGACGTCGACGGGCTCGACCGGGGACTCGTCGATCGTCATCCGGTAGTACTTGCCGATGCCGTCGAGGGTCGGGCCGCGCTGGACGACGACGCCCGTCGTGGGCACCTCGGCGATCTTGATGGTGTTGTTCTCGGAGGCGTTGATCGCCTCGGCGAGGTCCTTGCCGACCTTCTTGTCGTCGACGTCGAACGCGGCGACGAACTCGACGTCGCGCACGTGGTACTCGCCGAGCCGGACGTGCATGAGGCCCGGGACGGTGGTGGCCGGGTCGGCATCGCGGTAGTAGTGGACGCCCTGGACGAGGGAGGACGCGCAGTTGCCGACGCCGACGACGGCGACGCGGATGGAACTCATCGTGGTGCTCCTGGTGATGGTCGGGAACGGGTGGGCGGATGACGGCGCGCCTGACGTCGGCGCGCCGTGGCGCTACGGCTGAGGGCCGGGGTCGTCGGGATGACGCCGCTCGGCATCGATGAGCTCGCTGAGCCAGCGCACCTCGCGTTCGGTGCGCTCCTCACCGTGGTGCTGGAGGGCGGCGGTGTAGGCGTCGAGCCGCTCGCGCCGGCGACGTGAGCGCTCCCGGACCCGCTCGAGGTCGTCCTCGAGCCGCGAGCGCCGGCCCTCGAGGATGCGGATGCGTACCTCGCGCTCGGTGCGGGCGAAGAACGCGAACCGCACGTCGAACCCGTCGTCCTCCCAGCACGAGGCGTCGGAGCGGGCGACGAGGTCGGCGAAGTGCTCCTTGCCGCCGGCGGTCAGCTCGTAGACCACGCGAGGGCGGCGTCCGGCGGCTCGCCCCCCGTCGGCGCTCTCGGCGATGAGTCCACGCTCGAGCAGTCCGCGCAGCGCAGGGTAGAGCGTGCCGTAGGAGAGCGCCCGGAACGGCCCCAGTGCCGAGTTCAGCCGCCGCCGTAGGTCGTACCCGTGGGTCGGCCCCTCGTGGAGCAGACCGAGCACCGCGAACTCGAGCAGCTGGGCGCGGCGGGTGGCCACGGGCACCTCCTCGGGTCGGCGGCCGAAGCCGGGTGGCGGAAGGTCGGCCCAGCGGGGCCGATCAACCGGATGACGATGCGTGACCGTAACACAGCGATATATCAGCACGATATATCGGGCGATGAGTAGGGTCGGCCTCGGGCACGGATGTCCCGCGCCCGCCGTTTCGTCTCGTAGCGGCTGCCCGGGCCATACTGACCCGTGCACCGGTGTCGCTCACGTCGTTCGACGTGACCCACGAACCCCGCGACCACCACCGAGCAGAAGGCAGCATGAGCCAGGCAGTGCCACGCACCCGCGCCGAGGCCGGCACTCGAGCCGACCAGCCGCCATCCGGCCGCACCAGAACGGGTGGCGTGCGGCTTCCATGGTGGCGAACCTGGCTACGGCGGGCCGGCTGGGCCGCGCTGGCCGTCGTGCTGCTCGGTATCGTCGGGATCGGTATCGCGTACGCGATGATCGACGTCCCCGATGCCAACGAGAGCGCCACGGCGGAGGCGTCGATCGTCTACTTCTCCGACGGCAAGACCGAGATGGCCCGGCTGTCCGACCCCGAGGGTAACCGGGAGTCGGTCGAGCTCCGCCGAGTGCCCGAGCACGTGCAGAACGCGTTCCTCGCCGCCGAGGACAAGGACTTCTACGAGAACAGCGGCGTCTCGCCCACGGGCATCGCCCGAGCGGTCTGGGT
>JBOFJB010000225.1:0-27164 GCA_051650465.1 Dermatophilaceae bacterium
TGCAGTTGGTGTAGTGGCAGCCGGCGAAGATGGACGGGTAGGCCGCCGGCGGTCCGTTGGTCGCGTTCTTGTGGTCGGCGCGGGTGACGGCAAAGCCGTTGCCCTGCACGTCGATGCACTGCGTCGTCGAGGCCCCCCAGCGGTTGTTCTGCACGATGTATCGACCGTCGGCGACCGGGGCGATGTCAAAGGCCTCGCACAACTCCGGCGCTGCCACGACCGCGCCGGGGGCGCTCGCGATCGGAGCAGCGGCACCGACCGACCCGGCAGCGCCGACCGTCAAAACCGCGGTACTGATCAGACCCCCGGCAAGTGTGAGCCAGCGATGTCGTAAGTGCATAATTCCTTACCTCCCTGCGGATGACGGTCATTAACAGGCCGCGGCCTGCCGCGAGAATCTTTGACGTACGGATGGAGCATCGGCAACCTCCGCTGGTGCTATCCCTACCTTCGCTGGGGTTGTCTCGGTCGGGGGCAGCACCGCTACCTCGCCCTAGGCTGAGGACAAACCTTCGCCGGCTCAGTGGCGGCGTGATGACGAGAGGACCAGCAGATGAGTGCACCCCCGGGATGGCACCCGCAACCCGATGGCCAAGAGCGGTACTGGGACGGCACCCAGTGGACGGACCAGTTCAGGATGCCGCCGGCCGGTCCCGAAGCCGCCGCGCCTCCGCCCCCTCCGTCATGGGCGTCACCGGAGGCCACCCAGGCAGTAGGGGTCGACCCCACTCGAGCGATCCCGGCGCCGGGCGCCGCGAGCGGCCCACCGCCAGGCACGATCTCAGGCGGCGTACCACCAGCCGCCGCGTTTCCGCCGGCCTCTGGTTACGGAGCCCCGGGGACTTCGCCAATCCCGCCGCCGCAGAAGAAGAGCTCCCGAGGGTGCTTGATAGCCGTCGGGGTCACGTTGGTTGTCGTCGTGATTGTGTTGGGGTTGGTCGTCTGGGGGTTGTTCGCGGTTGGCCGCGGCGTGAGCGAGACCTTCGAGTCGATCGCGCCTACCGGCCTGCCCTCGAACCTGCCGACCGACCTGCCGACCGACCTACCATCCGACCTCCCCACGGCGGAGCCGTTCGACATCGAGGTCGGCGAGGGCTTCGACCTTCCCCGGGGGACGGTGGCCGACGGCTGGACGCTGGCCACGACAGGCGCGCTCGGTGCACGCGTCCAGGGCATGAGTGCCACCTTCAGTGAGCCTGGCCAGGTGCCAGTGGTGTTCTCGCTGTCGTTCACCACCGCTGGCGGTGAGACGCTCGAGACCGCGTGCACCAGCGAGGTCGGTAGCACGGCAGTCACCGAGGCCGAGGTCACTTGTGTGCCGATCGTCGGCGATGTCTCGGAGGTGGAGTCGGTACGGGTCACTCCCGGCTTCTGACAGGGTCTGCGGAGCGCACCGGATGATGACGCCAGGACCGCCCCGGCCGGGTCGAACATGCCCCGTCTGGGGTGGTCGGTCGGAGCGCGGCGTGCGAGTGCGGCGGAGTCGTCGATGATTCTGCCGCCGGTGCGCGACCCGCGGTTCGTCACGATCCGGCGCGGTGGGCGCCTCACGGACCGCGACCATCACCTGCTCGCGCAGTGGGCCGCTACCTGCGCCGAGCACGTGATCGGCCTGTTTGAGTTGGCGCAGCCTGACGACCCGCGGCCACGGGATGCACTCGCGCAGTTGCGCGGGTGGGTGCGCGGGGAGGTGCCGATGATGCAGGCGCGCGCCGCTGGCGGCCACGCGATGGGTGCTGCTCGAGATCTCCGGGATGCACCGCGGTTCGCGGCGTACGCCGCGGGCCAGGCCGCTGTCGTGGCGCATGTCGCCGCGCACGAACTGGGCGCCGCGGCCTACGCCATCAAAGCAGTTCAGGCCGCCGCTGCCGACGGCGACGGTGAGCGTGCCGGACACGAGGAGTGCCGGTGGCAGCGTGACCAGTTACCGCTCGCCATCCGCGAGTTGGTGCTCGACGACCAGCGCCTACGCAACGACCTCTGCTGGCAGGCGTTCGACTGCTGACCAGTCGCGTCCAGCCGTCGGGGCCGGTCATCGACGGGCCTCAGCCCGAGTGGGCTTGCCGACCCAGGCCGAAACCGCCTGTGCAAGAACGCTATCCGTCGGGTCGGCGGCCCAGGTGACCTGACCGTCAGGCCGGATGACGAGCGCTCCGGGGCGCGGACCTTGATTAGGCATGCCTAACCTTAGTAGCGTCGGGGGCTCCGCTCCCGGCCGACAGGAACGCTCGATGACATCTGCACTGGACAGCCCGACCACGGTCGCCGACGCTTCGTCCGCCGCGCGCCCCGGGCCCGCCCGACCGCGTCGGCGGGTGAAACGGGCGGTGATCAGCGTGCACCGGTGGTCCGCTCTCGTCCTCGGCCTGGTCCTCGTCGCGATCACTACCTCGGGCGTCGTCGTGCTCTACGAGCCGGAGTGGAAACGGTGGGTGCACTCCGAGGCGTACGCGCCATCCGGCGATCGCGGCGGCATCGCCCTCACCGGCACGCCGTCGGTGCTGCGCGATCACGACGAGGAGTTCGCGCCGCAGTCCATCTACGACGCCAACGGCACCTACGTGGCGCAGAACTACGACGACAGCCGCACCATCACCATCGACCCGGCGACATCCCGAGTCCTCGCCGACTACGACCCGGCGGAGCAGGTCAACGCCGCCGACTGGGCAATGGGCTTGATGCATAACCTGCACCTTTGTCTGCTCACGTGCGAGGGCGAGCCCGGCTATCAGGCCTGGTTGCTTACCGAGGTGCCGGGCACCTCGTGGGCCAGCCTGGAGGAGGGAGTGAACCTCACCATCGGCGCGCTGATTCTCGGAGTCGGCGCGCTGCTGCTCGGCTTCCTCGCGCTCTCCGGCATCTGGCTGTGGTGGCCCGGCGTGAAAAGGTGGGCGCACGGCCTCCGGGTGCGGTGGCGTAAAGGCCGGTTCGCCCGGGACTACGACCTCCATCAGGTGGCCGGCATGGTCGCCATCCCGTTCCTCATGATGTGGGCGATCACCGGCGCCGGCTTCGAGTTCGGGTTCGTCGGCAAAGGCTGGTTCCAAGCGTTGCCCGGCGAGTCCTCCGAAGTCGAGTTCACCTCCGTCGAGGCCACAAAGGGGACGCCGGACATCACCCTCGCCGCTGCGGTCGCGGCCGCGCAGCGCGAGCTGGGCACGACGGCGCCGCCCGCCGGATTCGATCTACCCGCCGCCGACGACCCGACGGCCGCCTACTCGGTGTGGTTCCCGGACGGTGTCGACCCCTACAGCAGAATGGAGTACGCCGGTGACGTCAGCGTCGGCGTCGACCGCACCACCGGCGCCACCGAGATCACCTACGGCGGCCCGGGGCGGCCGGCGACCGCGCAGATGTGGGAGGAATGGAACTTTCCCACCCACGCCGGGTACATCGTCGGGCCGTGGTGGCGGCTGGTGTGGGTCGCGTTCGGCCTGGTGCCGCTGCTGCTGGCGGTCACCGGGGTGTCCACCTGGCTGTACCGCCGCCGCACTCGCCGCAGCCGGCAAGCCCGGAAGGTCGCGGCATCCGCCGAGCGTTCGGATCCTGTCGCGGGCGCCCGCGCACTGGGGTGACCAGCGTGCTGCTCCCGTCGGTAGTGCTGCTGTACCTCGCGTTCGTCGCGCTCCTCTCCGGCGCTGCCGCGCTCGGCGCCCGCTGCAGCCGAGCAGCGGATGCTGGAGCCGTGGTCGCCGAGATCCTGCTCGTCGTGCATGCGGTGGCTGACGTCGCCGACGTGGTCCGCGGACCTCAACCACCGGATGTCGCGACCCACCTCGGGTACGTCGCGGTCTCGGTCGTCCTGCTGCCACTCCTCCTGGCCCAGGTGGCGAGCCCGCGGGGCCGCCTGATCGGCAACGCCCGCGCCCGGCACGCGGTGGCCGGCCTCACCTGCGCCGCGTTGGTCGTCGTGGTCGTCCGGCAGAGCGCCACCGGGGCCGGATGACGCCGAGCAGATTCACGGTCACGCCGAGCAGCGCTACCGCCGTTGTGGTCGACGCACTGCTGGTCACGGGCTACGCCATCCTCGCGGTCGCGGCGACCGCTCGGTCAGCGGTCCAGGTCGGCACCCGGTGGGATGACGCACCGGTCGCCTACGCGCTGTCCAGCGCGGCCGCGCTGACCTACCTCGCCGTCTCCTGGGCGCTCCGTACCCGACACCGCCGGATGACGGTGGCAGCCTGCGTCATCGAACTGACCGGCGTGCTCGTGGTCGGTACCTGGAGCGTGGCGTCGCCGGAAGCATTTCCGGACCAGACTGTCTGGTCCGGGTATGGCGTCGGCTACGGGTGCGCCCCGCTCCTGCTGCCGGCCGTCACCCTGTGGTGGCTGCACCGGCGTGACCAGGGCCCGAATGCGCCCGAACTGCGGTAGCCACCCTGAGGGGTCCGGTCAGCGCGGCGAACGGAGGCGAGCGCCGGCCGGTATCCGCGCCCACTCGCCGTGATGGGGTCCCGGTGAGGCCACCTCGGCACACCTGTGCGGTACAACAGCGCATGGCGCACTGGCCCCGTTAGTCTCACGGGTACCGGTGCATCGTCCGATACGACGCCGGATGCAGGGGTCCTGGGAAGGACCTGATTGATGCGGGCGTATCGGCGTGCCACCGTTCGGCGCCGGCTGCCGGGTCCCCGATGACCTGCCGGGCGGCCGAGCCGTACGCCGCCTCCGCACATGAGATGGATGCCGGCGTGGTCGATGACATCGCCATGGCTACCGACGCTGGCTCGGACGGCACACCCGTCGGGTCGGCCCCGTCGTCGACCGAGACCCCACTCGACCAGCTGCTCGCACTGAGCCTGACCGTCATCCGGGCCGCCGCGTCCGTCGTTGCGCGCACCGACCCGTCTCGTCCACGCGGCCTACTCCGGTCGCCGCCGGGGCCTGTCCGCCAGTCCTGCTGATCCTTACCCCGCCCGCCTATCCGGTACCGCACTACACAGGGAGTCACCATGAGCACCATCGCCCGCAGCACCATTGCCCGCACCGCTTCGGCCCGCTCCGCCGGAGTCGCGATCGGCCTGCTGGTGCTCGTCACCGCCTGCTCCGGCGGCGACCCCGAGACGAGCCCCGAACCCTCGGCACGCACGTCGGCGTCCGCCGTGCGCGTCACCCCCCCGGTGGAGAAGATCGTCAACGAGCCAGCCGCCCGCAAGGACGTCACCCAGCAGGGGTGCGCCGCTGCCGAGGGTGGGTGGGGCGCCTCGGGGTCGGTCCGCAACTCCACGAAGAAGGAAGCGGACTACACGATCGTGGTCAGCTTCACGAACTCCAAGTCGACAGTGCTCGCTCGCGGCACCAAGAAGGTGACCGTCGCTCCGGGCAAGAGCGCGAAGTGGGCGACGTCGGCGAAGTTCAAGGCCCCGAAGGATGTCGTCTGCGTCCTGCGAGGCGTCGACCGCACCTGACCGCGGCTCGTGTCGATTGCGCGGTCGGCCGCTGCGGGACAACCCAGGCTGGAGGTCGGCGCGTCGGAGCGACCGGCCGGTGAGCCGGGCAGCCGGCAGCGGCATCGGCATCGGCATCGGCCAGGTCGACGCAATCCGTCGCTCGCATCGCGCCGCCAGCAGCGGTGCAGGATGACGGCATGCCTACCGGAGTCGTGAACACGGTGTCGTCGTCGACGTTCTCGCGAACGGGCTGCAGGCCTGCCTATCGGAGGCGTCCGGACCGACGTCCTGGAGCCGTTGACGTGACGCGACGACACCGGCGCGAGCCGGAGGTCGGATGGAGCGGCCGCGGTGGCCAGGCAGCCGAGCACCGCCAGGTGGTACCGCGATGAGCGCCACCGACCGTGATGTTCTCGTCATCGGCGGTGGGCCGGCTGGGCGGGCTCTGGCCGGAGCGTGTGCCCGGGTGGGGCTGGCGACCGCGCTCGTCGACCCGCACCCCGACCGCCCGTTCACCGCCACCTACGGCTGCTGGGCCGGCGAACTGCCCCGCGACCTCCCGTCATCGGTCCTCGCGGCCCGGGCACACGGTCGCGCGATCGGTCACCGGTCGCACGACCTCGGCTGGGAGTACGTGGTGTTCGACGTCCCTGCCCTTCGTGACCATCTCGATGCCGGTCTGGACGCGGTCGACGTGCACGCCGGCCGGGTCACCGGTCCTGCCGGGCCGGGCCGAGTGGCGCTCGACGGCGGGGCCGAACTGGCGGCATCCGTCGTCGTCGACGCGGCCGGCCGCTGGCAGGCGCTGGCTGCCGGGGGCCCACGTCGAGTGGCTGCCGAGCAGACCGCGTACGGAGTGGTTGTGGCGGCGAGTGCCGCCGAACCGGTTGTGCCACAGGGTGATGCATTGTTCATGGACTGGCGCGCCGACCACGGTGAAGGTGGCTGGCCGACCTTCCTCTACGGGATCCCAGTCGGCGACGGGCGGGTGCTGCTCGAGGAGACCTCGCTCGCCCGCCGGCCGGGCCTGCCGGTCGCGGTGCTGCGGCGGCGGCTGCACACGCGGCTCGAGCGGCACGGCATCCGGGTGCCTGATGATGCGCCGACCGAGACCGTGCGGTTCCCCGTCGACCGGCGGCGCCACGACAGCGGCGGCGTGGTCGGTTTCGGGGCCGCGGCCCCGTTGGTGCACCCGGCCACCGGGTTCAGCATCGGTGCGGCGCTCGGCCTGGCCGGCCCAATGGCGGATGCCGTGGCAGCGCACCTTTCTGCCGGGCCGTCCGCGGCGGTAGCCGCGGCACGACGGGTGGTGTGGCCCCGGTCGGCCCGCGTGGTGCATGGCCTGCGGCGGATCGGCCTGGAAGCGATGCTCCGGATGCCGCCTGTGGAGGTACCGGGCTTCTTCGACGTGTTCTTCGCTCTGCCCGAGCACCAGCGGTGGGCCTACCTCACCGGCCGCACGGATCTCCCGGGGACGACGCGCACGATGGCCGGCCTCTTCACGGCGGCCGACTGGCGGCTGCGCCGTCGGCTGATGCTGCCCGCTGTGCTCCCACCCTTGCGTGAGAACGCCGACCTTGACGGACGACGCAGGTGACGGCGGCGCGGTTCGGATAGTCCGCCGGAACTCGGCCGCATCCTCTAACAGGTGCTCGAGACGGTGGCCCGAGAGGAGCGGTGACCGTGGCCTCGTTGCGCGCACGGCGCTCTCGCGAACGAGCCGCCTTCGACGCGCTTCGCGACCTTGACGTCTGAGCCGCCGCGGGGTCGAGGTCGTCTCGGGTTGTCCCCGTGCGGGTCCGTCGACATCTGCAGGCGATCGCCCTCACCGGGTGACCATCGGCGTCGCCGGAGTGCCAGTGGCTCCTCAACCGCGGTCCCAAGGGTCGATGACAGTGAGGCCGACACCGGCGAAACCGTCGACGTCGCGGGTGGCGACCGAGGCGCGGTGGACGAGCGCGACGGCGGCGATCAGTGCGTCGAAGGTGCCGATCGGGCGCCCGACTGCCCGCCGGGCCGCCACGATCTCCGCGTACACGACGGGGCACTCCGGCGCGAAGGGCAGGCAGATGGCAAGGTCGCCGAGGATGCGCTCGATACCACTGGCGAGGTCCTGCCGCCGGCGCCCGGGCGGCAGGATCGCTACCCCGGCAAGGATTTCCGCCCGGTTCAGGATCGTGGTCACCGGCTGCTCGCGCAGCCCTCGCAGCCACCGGACGACGCCGCGGTCGGCGTCGGAGCCACGCAGCAGTTCGGAGAGCACGTTGGTGTCGAGGACGATCACGTGCGTCCGAGGTCGGCAGCCGGTGCCGGCTCGTCTGCGACCGCAGGTACCTCAACGCCGCCAAGGTCGTCGCCGAGGCGGACGAGACTGTCGACCCAGGAGAAGTCGACGGCGCGATCGGCATCCAGCGCAGCGACGAGGATGGACCGGGCCTCGGCCTCCATCGACCGCCCGTTCGCTGCTGCGCGCAGACGCAACCGCTGCTTGACGCCTTCTGGGAGCCGCCGCACCGTGATGGCCGTCATGCGTCAACGCTATCACTGTTGCACCGGGAGTTGCCGGTAGCCGGCGGTCGCGCTCACGGGACGAGCGTCGGCGCGGTGGCGGTGAGCAGCGCTCGTGTTGGCTGCCCGCCCCAGGTGCGGTGCACGGCATCGGCGATGGTGTCGACCACCACGGCGACGTCGTCGGCCGCGCCGTCGTGCAGCGCCTCGACGACGACGAGCGCCCGCCGGGTGGCCGGCGACACGGCCGACCGGGCGCTCTGCCGGTTGGTCCACCGCCGGGCGTGGGCCCGGCCGTCGGCGTCGGCGAACACCACCTCGCCGGGGTCGGGCCGCTCCACGTCTCCGGAGAATGCGAGGTACACCTCGGCACCGGTCGCGTGGCGCACCTCGAGCGGCCAGGCGATGCGGTCGACGTCGAGCGCGGCGACCGGGACGCCGCTCGCCATCGCGATGGCGTTGCACAGATCGACCAGCGGGTGGACCCGCGGCAGGTGCTGGTCGCGTCGGTAGCGGCGCAGCAGTGCCTCTGCAGCTGGGCGGTATTGGGTCGGTTTCACGCCGAGTGCGGCGAACGCCCGGCGCCACGCGATGATCTCCGGGAACTGCGACTCCGGCCCGGTACGCAGCCGTTCCGCGGCGCGGGCCAGATACGGGGAGAGGTCGACGACGGCGTCATCCGTGATGCCGTCGACCAGCAGCACCCCAGGAGCGAGCGCCGGGAACTGCGCCCACAACTCAGCCGAGTGCCGGAACACCGCTCACCTCCGTGTCCCGAGGCCGCCGCCGTCCCGGCAGCAACCCGGCCGCCAGCCCGACACCCACGACGAGGATGCCGGCCCAGACGGCCGGCCGCGGCCATCCCGCCCCGAGCGCCGCACCGGCGACTGCGGCCGCCACCGGCGCGATGCCGGTGAGCAGGCCCGCCCGGGCCGCACCGAGAGCGCGCACGGCCGAGTACCAGAGCACGAAGGCCACCGCGGTGACCAGCACGGCCAGGTAGGCGGCGGCGAGCAGGTCGTCCCGCTCGAGCCGCGCCACGGCATCCGGGCCCTCGACCGCCACGCCGAGGATGGCGAACGCGAGCGCGCCCAGCCACACCGTATGGACCGAGACGCCCCAGGCGCCCAGCCGGGGCAGCACCGGAACGGCGAGCAGGGTGAACCCGGCCTCGCAGCACAGCGCGGTCACCGCCCAGGCGACGCCCACGGCATCCGCCCGCCCGGCGCCCTCGACGAGCGTGCCGCCGGCGGTGACGATGACCGCCGCGGCGACCCCCCGCGGCGCCGGCACCCGCCCCTCGAGCAATGGGCCCAGGATGCCGAGCAGCACCGGGGCGCAGGCCACCGCCACGGCGATGACCACGGGCTCGGCATGGGCCACGCCCCGCACGACCGCGACGTTGAACAGCACCAGACCCGACCCGCTCACGCCTGCGAGCCACCACCACTCCCGCCCGCGCGGCCGGGGGACGGCGATGTGCGCACTGCGGACGACCGCGAGGAGGAGCACGGTGGCCGCCGCGTACCGCACCGCCTGCGCGGTGAACAGCGGAGCGTCGACCAGTGCAGCCGACACCCCGACGCTCGACCCGACGAGCGCCATCGCCAAGGCGCCGGGGATCAGGCCAGTGGTCACCGGTCCACCGTCGTCGCAGAATGGACTGATGAGAAGGTCCACAACAAGGGGCGACGACTGGTCCAAACCTGCTGAGCCTGGTGGTGAGATGACTGTAGGCAGCGACTTCCTCGGTCTCGACCCGCGGCCGGTGCCCCGCGGCGCGCGCACGGTCTGGCTGGTCGAGCAGTTGCGCGACGCCGTGGCCGACGGGCGGCTGCCGGTGGGCGCACGACTGCCAGCCAGCCGGGTGCTGGCGGGTGACCTCGGTCTGAGCCGAGGGGTGGTCACCGAGGTGTACCGCCGGCTGGCCGACGACGGCGTCGTGGCCGGGCGTGGCCGCGCCGGCACCGTGGTGCTCGACACGCTCACGGTGCGCTCGGTCGCGCAGGTTGACGGCCGCGGCCTCGGGGACGGTGGGCGCCGCGCCGGACGACGTGCGGGTGACGGCAGTGGGCTACGGGCCGGTGGTGGTGCCGGTCGCGCAGCCGGGCGAGTTGCCGGTGGTGGTGCCGGTCGCGCAGCCGGGCACGCTGAACCGGACGCTCCGGCAATGGTGCTCGGCCACCGGCGGGACCCGGCGGAGGTGCGGTTCGAGCGGCGCGGCGCCGAGGTGTTCGACGCGCTGCGGGCCGCGCCGGCACGGATCGACCTCACCCCTGGCGTTCCTGACCTCGGGGCGTTCCCGCGGGCCGACTGGCTGCGGGCCGAACGGGTGGTGCTGCGCGACGCACCAACCGACGCACTCGGCTACGGCGACCCGCGAGGTGCGCCCGCCTTGCGTGCGGAGGTGGCCGGCTGGCTGGCCCGGTACCGCGGGCTTCGGGTCGACCCGGCCGAGGTGCTCGTGGTCGCCGGCGTCGCCCAGGCGCTCGCGCTGCTGGCCCAGGTGCTGGCCGCACGGGGGGTCCGCGAACTGGCCGTCGAGGACCCGGGCTCACTCGGCGCGCGGCGGCAGATGGAGGCGTGGGGGATGCCGGTGGCGCCGGTGCCCGTGGATGCCGACGGGCTCGCCGTGGACCGGCTCGCGGCTGGCAGTGCCGGCGTCGTGCTGGTGACCCCGGCGCACCAGTTCCCGACCGGGGTCGTGCTCTCCGGCCCGCGCCGCCGGGCCCTCGCGGCTTGGCTGCAGGCCGGCGGGCTGGCCATCGAAGACGACTACGACGCCGAGCACCGCTACGACCGCGCACCGGTGCCCGCCCTGCACGCACTCGCCCCCGACCGGGTCTGCTACACCGGCAGCGTCTCGAAGGTGCTCGCCCCGGCGATGCGTCTCGGCTGGTTGGTGGCACCAGCCGACCTGCGCGACGACCTGGTCGCTGCCAAACGGGCCACCGACCTCGGCAATGCCGTTCTCCCGCAGTTGGTACTCGCCGAACTGATGCGCAGTGGCGGGCTGGAACGGCACCTGCGCGCGGTGCGCCGCCGCCACCGCACCCGCCGCGACGCCATGGTCGCCGCGGTGGCGCGGCATCTCCCCGGAGCGCGCGTGCACGGCGCGGCTGCCGGCCTGCACCTGACGGTGACCCTGCCGGCGGGCGTCGACGACGTGGCGGTCGCCACCGCGGCGCTGGACGCCGGGGTCAAGGTGCACCCGCTGTTCTGGCACCGCGTGCGCCCTGGCGCGCCCGGCCTCGTGCTGGGGTACGCCGCGCGACCGGCCACCGACATCGAGGAGGGCGTGGCGGTGCTCGGCCGCTGTGTCGCCGGGCTCGCCCGTCGCGGAGGCGGCGCACCGACCGGACGCAGGTGAGGTCGCGCTGCTCGCGGGACCGGTCCCGGATGACGCGGCGTCGGCGAGACCGGGATGACGCGGCGCACCTACGCGGGGTCAGCGGGCGTCATCCCCGCTGCCTCCCGAGCCGCCGTCTCGACGCGCTCGCGGCAAGCGGCCCACCACGCGGCATCGCCGTTGGGGAGGTTCACGGCCGACGCCTGCATCCCCGCGGCGCCGTCGAGCCGATCCTGCCCCGGCCTTCAGACACGCGCGGCGGATGACGCCCACGCCGGCATCCGACGACGGTCGAGCCGCGCCCGTGCCGGACGCTCGGCGGACGGCCTGCTCGTGCTCGCGGTCGTCGGCAACGGGCGCGGCCCGGCGCGGTGTCATCTGCACCGTCGCCGGCGTGCGACTCCGTGGGTCAGGCTGGCGCCGGTCGGTGCCAGCGCACACCCGGGAAGCGGTCGAAGTCGTTGTCGAACGTCACGACAGTGGCGCGGTGCTGGAGGGCCAGAGCGGCGAGATGAGCATCGTTCACGAGATTGCCCCCGGTACCGGTGGCGGCGAGCAGCTCACGCAGGCGACGGGGATGGCGCCCGTCCGGTTCGAGGACGACAGCTGCGGGCTGTCCGACCCACGCATCGACGATGTCCATCGCCTGGTCGACGGTCAACGGGCGGATCTGGATCGAGGCGTGCGTGCTCACTCTGACGAAGGCGAGCAGCGATGCCCAGGGCAGACCCACTGGCTCCACCCCGGCGAGGGCGTCGTCGAGCCAGGTGTGTGAAATCAGATGATGCCGCGCCGAGTCGTCGACTGCGTACAACAGGACGTTGGCGTCGACGACCTTCATTTGCCGAGCTCGCGCTTGCGGAGCAGCTCCTCGTCCTCGAGCTGCGCGGCGAGTGCCAGCACACGGTGCCCGGGGATCTGAGCCCCGCCCAGATCGTAGGTTGGCGTGGTGAATCGGGGCCGCGAGGATCGTGGAGTCGTGAGCCCGTGCCGGATGGCCTCGTTGACCGCCTCCTTGAATCCGATGCCGCGCTCGGCCATCGCCGAGCGGACCAGGGCCTCGGTGTCGGGATCCAGGGTGATCGTGGTGCGCATCACCGCATCATATCGTCCGACTGCATGATGCTGCAGCGCCCGAACACCGGCGACGCCGAGCCCGTCACGGCACGGCATCGCCGATCCAGGGGGCGCCCTCCCGCAGCGGAGTGGCGTCGCGCACCTCGCGCGGTCCGCTGCCGCCCTTCACCACTTCGATGCTGTCCGTGAACCCGGCGGGTACCCAAGCGCCGGCGCCGACTGTTGCTGCTGCGGTGGCCCCGACGGGGGTTGGCGCGACGGCGTTCCCGAGGGCCGTCGTCCGGTCGTCCGGGACGGCGGGCGCGGCTGCGACGGCGCTGCCGCCTCCGGTGGCGATCGCCGCTGCGGCGAGCAGGGTCGAGGTTCGCTTCGTGGGAGTGCTCCTTGGTGGATGGGGTCGTCGGGTGGTGTCGCGCGTGCGTCTCGAGGTCGGGTGGATCAGACGGTCTTGACCTGTCCACCGTCGATGACCACGTCGGCGCCGGTGATGTTCGCGGCGCGGGCGGAGGCGAGGAACAGCACCAGGTCGGCGACCTCGCGAGCCTCGGTGACCCGGCCGGTCGAGATACCCATCGCCTGCGGCAGCACCTCGTCCATCACGGCCTCTGCGGTGTTGCCGGACTGGGCGGCCATAGCGTGCGCGAACCCGTTCGGGCCGGTCCACAACGGCGTGCGCACCGGCCCCGGTGAGACCGCGTTGACCCGGATGCCGCGGGGCGCGAACTCCTCGGACAACGTGGTGGTGAGGTTGGTCATCGCAGCCTTGGCCGCGGAGTAGTCCACGACCATCGGGAACGGCAACCGGGCGTTGATCGAACTGATGTTCACCACCGCGCCGCGGCCGGCGTCCAGCATCGCGGGGAGGGCAGCCCGGGTGGTGCGTACTGCGCTCATCAGCGTGACGTCCAGGATCGAGCGCCAGCCTGCGTCATCCACGGCGAGGAAGCCCTCCCGCGGCGTGGCGGCGCCGACGTTGTTCACCAGGATGTCGATTCGGCCGTGCCGGCTGACCGCGCGTTCGACCAGGTCGATCGGACCCTGCGCCGTGGCGAGGTCGCCGATGACGATCTCAGCGCCGTGCCGGTCGGCGAGTGCGGTCAACTCCGCGGTCGGGGTGCGGGTCCCGGCCACGACGTGCGCGCCCTCCCCGGCGAGGGCGGTGGCCACCGCCAGGCCGATGCCTTTGCCGGCGCCGGTGACCACTGCCACCTGGTTGTTCAGTTCGAGATCCATCATGTTCTCCTTCTCATTTTTGACTTATCGGTACAGAATTGGTGCAGGGCATATGGGCTCCGGGAGAACGGTGGACGTGCGGCCCCGAGTCAGTCGAGCGCGCCGAGGGCGACGTCGATGGCGTTGTCAACCACGCGCCGCCCGGCTCGGGCCTTGCCCATCACCCGAAGACCCTGGATGAAGGTGGTGAGAAAGCCGGCCAGGGCTCGCGGATCCTTCTCCGGCCCCAGGTCGCCGCGAGCCTGGGCGCGCTCCAGCGCCCCGGCCATGGCCGACTCGACCCGGCGCATCGTGGCTCGCACCACCTCGACGGTCGGCTGGTGGTCCGCGCGCTCGGTAGCCGCATTGACCAGCAGGCAGCCCCGTTCGGGGTCCGCGCGATCAGCCGCGGCGAGGGTCCGCAGCAGGTCGCGCAGCGCGGCCCGGACATCGTCGGCGTTCTCCAGGATCTCGACCAGCCCGCTGGCGTGCCGGGCGCAGTATGCCTGCAGCGCAAGGTGGTACAACTCGTCCTTCGAGCCGAACGCCTGGTAGAGGCTGCCCCGGCCGAGTTCCAGCTCGTCGAGCAGTTCGGTCAGTGAGGTGGCCTCGTAGCCCTGACGCCAGAACAGGTCCATCGCCTGCTCCACGGCGCGGTCGGTGTCGAACGATCGGGGCCTGGCCACGGCGATCACGGTAGAGGATTCTTTACCGAACAGTCAAGAAATGCGCTCGCTCGCGTCATCCGCGCTGATCGGCCCGGCGCGGAGCCGGCCTCCCGCGACTCTGGCGACACCGAGAGTCGTGGCAGTCGGTCGACGGCAGATGGCCGGAAACCGATCGCGCCGGCCGGGCCCGCGCCGTACCGTTGGCCCAATGACCTCAGGCGCCGTCCAGCCGGCCGCAGATCATCGGACGGCACCCGCTGCCCCGTCATCCGATCGCGAGAATGTCTCTGCCGCAACGAGTTCCGGATGGCGTGTGCTCGTCGCCATAGCGGTCACCCTGGTGCTCTGGGCGTCGGCATTCGTGGCGGTCCGGCACCTCGGCACGTCGGTGCCTCCGGGCGCCCTCGCGCTCGGTCGGCTGCTAGTCGCCTCGGTGGCGCTCGGCGTCATCCTGCTGCTGCAGCGCCGCCCGGTCGTGTGGCCGGCTCGTCGCGACTGGCCGCTCCTGGTCGTGTGCGGCGTGTCCTGGTTCGGCGTCTACAACGTCGCGTTGAATGCGGCGGAGCAGCGCATCGACGCCGGCACGGCAGCGCTCGTCGTGCAGATCGGGCCGATCCTCGTCGCGCTGCTCGCCACGGTGTTCCTCGGCGAGCGGCTCACCCGTTGGCTGCTCGTCGGGATGGTGGTGGGGTTCGCCGGCGTCGCCGTCATCGCCCGCGCCTCGAGCGGGAACTCGACCGGTGACCAGGTGGGCGTGTGGCTCGCCGTCGTCGCCGCGGTCACCTACGCCGTCGGGGTGCTCGCCCAGAAGCCGCTTCTCGGGCGACTTCCCGGGCCGGAGGTCACCTGGCTCGCGTGCGTCATCGGCACCGTCACCTGCCTGCCCTGGGTCGGCGAACTCGCGAGCGTCATCCGCACCGCCGAGACCGCCGACCTGCTGTGGATCGGCTACCTCGGTGTGTTCCCGACCGCCGTCGCGTTCTCGACCTGGGCGTACGTCCTGGCCCGGGGCGACGCCGGCACGGTGACGCTCACGACGTTCCTCGTGCCGTTCATCGCCACCGTTCTCGCCTGGCTGCTACTCGGCGAGGCTCCGCCCGCGCTGGCCTTCGTCGGCGGAGCGCTCGCGATCGTCGGCGTCGCCCTCACTCGGATCCCCACGCGGTCGCCGGCCGGTGAGTCGTCTCATCGGTGAGCCGGTACGTCGGTGAGCCGGTACGTCGGTGAGCCGACACGTGAACAGGCCCGACAGTTCGGGCGCCGCTGACGGACAGCCGCCGCCGCCCGGGAAGCGGATGGCGTGCCGCGCCGTCATCCGTTATCGTCGCCGCTGCGGAACGAAACCGTTTCGTTTCACCTGTACTGAAGAGGGGTGGCCCGTCAGTGTCCTCGACGGCCGACCTCCCCTCGTCCCGGCCGCGGGTCGAGGGTCGCCGGGAACGTGAAATCCTCACCGCCGCACTCGGTGTGCTCGCCCAGGTCGGTTACGACCGGATGACGATGGATGCCGTAGCGCTCGCGGCCCGGGCATCGAAAGCCACGCTGTACCGCCGCTGGCAGTCCAAGGCCGCCCTCGTCATCGATGCCCTCCTCTGCCGCGGCCACCCGGCGACCTCGCCCGACACCGGGTCGCTGCGCGGCGACCTCGTGGCCATGTATTGCCCCGAGGTCGGTTTCGGCGACGACCAGGCGCTCGCGATCTTCAGCAGCGTGATCACCGCGATCGGCCGCGACGAAGAGTTCGCCCAGATGTTCCGCCGCGAGTTCCTCGGACCCCGGAACGCGATGATGCGCGCGGTGCTCGAGCAGGCGCGAGCCCGCGGTGAGGTCGCCGACGACGCCGACCTCGACCTCCTCACGAGCATCGTCCCGGCGGTCGCCATCCTGCAGTCCGTCACCGACGGCACACACCCTGGGCCCGACGTCGTGTCCCGGATCATCGACCACGTCCTCCTGCCCGCGGCTACGTGCCGCGGCGCGCGTCATTGCTCCACCACACAGAAAGCCCGCTCATGAGCGAAGTCCACGACGCCACCGCACCCGCGTCGACGCCCGCACCGTCATCCGGCTCGTCAGCCACGCCCTCGACCCGACTCGGCTGGGCCCTGGTCGTCATCTCCATGGCGCAGTTGATGGTGGTGCTCGACGGCACCATCACCAATATCGCGCTGCCCTACATCCAGCGCGACCTCGCGATCTCGGACACCAACCTCACCTGGGTGGTCACCGGGTACGCGCTCGCCTTCGGCAGCCTGCTGTTGCTCGGTGGCCGGCTCGGAGACCTCTACGGCCGTCGCCGGATCTTCATGGTCGGCCTGGTCGTGTTCGCTATCGCCTCCGGCCTCGGCGGTCTCGCCACGAGCGAGGCGCTGCTCCTCGCGTCCCGTGGGCTGCAAGGGCTGGGCGCCGCGCTGGCGTCGCCGGCGGCGCTCGCCCTCATCACCACGACGTTCCCGGCCGGCCCGGCCCGCAACCGGGCCTTTGCTGTCTACGCCGCGATGTCCGGCGCCGGTGCCGCGGTCGGTCTCTTGCTCGGCGGCTGGCTCACCGGGCTCGATGGCGTCGCCGGAGTCGAGGTCGACGGGTGGCGGCTGACCTTCCTCATCAACGTCCCGATCGGCATCGTCGCGGCGCTGCTCGCCCCGCGGTTCCTCCGCGAATCCGAGTCGCACCCGGGTGAACTCGACGTGCCCGGCGCCGTCGCCGGCACCATCGGCCTGCTCGGCGTCGTCTACGGCCTCAGCCGCGCCGGCGCCGACGGCTGGACCGACCGCTGGACCCTCACGACGTTGCTCGGCGGGCTCGCGGTGCTAGCCCTGTTCTTCGTGGTCGAGCGCCGCGCGGCGCACCCGCTGCTGCCGTTCCGGGTGTTCACCGACCGCACCCGCGCGGCAAGTTTCGCGGCGATGTTCCTTGCTCCCGCAGCGATGTTCGCGATGTTCTTCTACCTCGGCCAATACGTGCAGCGGGTGCTCGGCTACACCCCGATCGAGGCCGGCCTGGCGTTTCTGCCGTTCTGCGTCGGGATCGTCGTCGCGGCTGGTCTGGCATCGAATCTCATCAACCGGGTCGACCCGCGGTACATCAGCGGTGTCGGCACCCTGCTCGCGGCCGGCGGGCTGTTCGGCTTCTCCCGGATCCCGTACGACACGACCTTCCCGGTGACCCCGCTGGAGGCGAGTTACACCACTGACCTGCTGCCCTACATCCTGCTGATGTCGTTCGGGATGGGGGCGGTCTTCGTCCCACTCACGCTCACCGCGGTACACCACCTGCGCACCGTGGACTCGGGGATCGGGTCCGGCGTCCTCAACACCATGCAGCAGGTCGGTGGCGCCACCGGGCTGGCCCTGCTCGCGACGCTCGCCGCCAGGGTTTTCACCGACCGAGGTGCTGAACTCGCCGCTGCGGCGAACACCGCTGCGGCACAGGGCGGCCCGGCGCTGTCCCCGGAGCAGGCCCAAGCGCTGCAGGACATCGCTCGAAACCAGGTGTTCGCCGAAGGATCCACCCGGGCATTCCTGCTCGGCGCTGGCCTCATGCTCGGCGCGTCGCTGGTGGTCTGGGTCCTCCTCACCGTCAAGCACACCGAACTGGCCACCGATAACGCCGAGGGCGCACCGGTTCACGTCGGCTGAACCTCTGGTGGGCAGGGTCGCGGTGGAGGATGATGCCCGGTATGGGCAAGCCTTTCACCGTGACCCGCTCCACTACCGTCGATGCCCCGGCCGAGCGGGTCCGCTCCTTGCGGGGCGGCTTCCACGAGTGGCCGGCCTGGTCGCCGTGGGAGAACATCGACCCCGGGATGCGCCGCGCGTACTCCGGCGCCGAGCGGTCGGTCGGCGCGTCCTACGCGTGGGAGGGCAACCGCAAGGCCGGCAAGGGCGGGATGACGATCACCGCCGACGTGCCGCAGCAGGTCGACATCGACCTCCGGTTCGAGAAGCCGTTCTCCGCGCAGAACCGCATCGAGTTCGTCCTCACCCCAGCCGGTGAATCGACCGGTGTCGAGTGGCGCATGCACGGTGAACTGAGCCTGGTCATGCGAGTGCTCTCGGTGGTGAAGTCGATGGACTCTCTGGTCGGGCCGGACTTCGAGAAAGGCCTCTCCCAACTCAAACAGGCCGCCGAGACCGGCTGAGCGCTCGCGTCAACGCGATATCGAGGGCCCAGTAGGTGCTCGCCACCGCAAAACCGAAACCGAGGATAACGGTCACGGTCACCACAACCGGGCCGTAGCCGAGTTCGACCACGTTGACGATGTCGTACGGGTAGGCGCCGACCACCGCGCCACGGATGAGCATCCAGGCGATCCACCCCACGGGCACGATGAACGACGCGAGCACCACCCGGCCGCTGACTCGCCCACGGGGCCCCCACACCAGCCACACCAACACCGTCACTGCCGGGGCGACGATGTGCAGGATCGGGTCGGTCACCTCGGACCACCCCGTGACCACCGCACTCGGGCGCAGCAGCACGGCGTACACCAGTGCCGTGACAGTGACCATCAGCATCCCGTCGAGCCGGATCACCCTGCGCCAGAACGAATCTCGTTCCGGCTGCCAGGCAAGCAGGGTGGCCCCGACGGCCGCGACGACGTTCGACCAGATGGTGAAGTAGCTGATGTGGTCGGCCATCCGCGTCCCCAGGCCGGCAACGCCGCTCGGATGCAGTCCATAGAGCCCGGGCAGCGGGGTCCGCCGGTCGTACGCGTCGAACGCCACCAACACCGTGGTCAGCAGCACACCCAGCCACGCCACCGCGGCAGTGACCGCGAAAGCGCGGCGAGCGGTCACGCCGACCGGCTCGGCGGCGGCAACAGCATCCGTACTGCTCATGGTGATCTCCTCTACTCCGGGGAGGTTGCCTGCCAGCCGTCTGCGGCAGGGCGGATGACGACATCGGACGCCGCTGCTGCGGCCCGCACCAGGGCGGCGTTCGGCTCGTCGACCCGGGCGACCCACGCCACGGCGTCCGCCTGGCTCTTGCCGAAGCGTACGTGCCGCTGTACCAACCGAGCTCGACGCGGCCCGGGGTCGTCCTCGAGCAGCCAGACGGCGTCCAGCGCTGCACGGACCCGGCGCCACGAGCCGGTGTCATGCAGCAGGTAGTTGCCCTCGGTGACCACGAGGCGGGTCTCGGGCGGCACGGCGACCGCACCGGCCAGCGGCTCCTCCAGGGTGCGGTCGAAGCCCGGCGCATAGACCACCCCGCCGGGCTCGGCCCGGAGCCGTTCGAGCAGGGCTGCATAGCCGTCCGGGTCGAACGTCTCCGGAGACCCCTTGCGGTCCAGCAGCCGCATTCGCTCGAGGTGGACGCCGGCGAGGTGGAACCCATCCATCGGGACCACCACGGCCCAGCCCTCGCCGTGGGCGTCGCACAGTGCCGCGACCAACGCTGCCGCGAACGTCGACTTGCCGACCCCCGGTTCGCCGGCGACACCGATCAGGGCTCGCTCGCCGGGGCGGGTCAGCGCCGACGCCGCACCGACGAGCGGGTCTCCAGGGGCGAGGTGCCGCACACTCACGCCGTCATGCTGCCGCAGTGAGGCCGGCGTCGGCGGACGTTCGACGTCATCGCCCTGGAGCGGCAGCGCCGGCGCGCCGAGCGCTGCCGAACGACAGGTGCGGGTCGTCGACCGGGCCGCGGCGCATGCGTCGCTCGTCGGCGAGGTAACTCCAGGACATCTCCCAGGGCCAGGTCGGGCCCTGCCGGGGCAGTTCGTCGAGGGTGCGCTGCACATAGCCGGCACCGAAATCCATCAGTGGCCGAGTGGTGATGTCGGCGGGCGGGTGGGCGACCACCGAGGTGTGGCCCTGGTCGCGCATGTACCGGATGAGGCGGCACAGGTGCTCGGCGATGAGCGTCACCTTGAGCGTCCACGACGCGTTGGTGTACCCGATGAAGAAGGCGAAATTCGGTAGCCCCGACAGCATCGCCCCCTTGAACGCGACGAGGTCGGCGGGTGCGACCTCGGCGCCGTCGACGGTCATCGCGATGCCGCCGAACGGCAGCAGGGTGAGGCCGGTGGCGGTGACGACCACGTCGGCGTCGATCTCGGTGCCGGACCCGGTCAGTACCCCGTTCTCGGTGAACTCGACGACCGTGTCGGTGACCACCTCGGCCCGGCCCGCCGCGATAGCCCGGAACAGGTCGTTGTCCGGCACCACACACAATCGCTGGTCCCATGGGTGGTACGGCGGGTTGAAGTGGGTGTCGACGTCGTAGCCGGGCGGGAGTGCGCGCCGGTTCAGCCAGCGGATGACGCTCCGCGCCTGCCGCGGGTACCGCTGCATCAGCGCGTACGACGCCCACTGGCCGAGGATGCTCTTGCGCCGCACGAGCCGGTGGGCGCGCGTGGCACCGAGGGTGCGGGTCAATGCCTGGGCGACCATGTCGCGGCGGGGCAGCGAGAGCACGTAACTCGGGGTGCGTTGCAGCATGGTGACGTGGGCGGCGTGCTGAGCGAGTGCCGGGACGAGCGTCACCGCGGTGGCGCCGCTGCCGATGACGACCACCCGCTGACCGGTGCAGTCGAGGTCGCCGGGCCAGCGCTGCGGGTGCACCAGACGGCCGCGGTACCGATCGACTCCGGCGAATGTGGGGGTGTACCCCTGGTCGTAGCGGTAGTAGCCGGTGGCCCCGACCAGCCACCAGGTCGTGAGCGTCATCCGCTGACCGGTGTCGGTGCGTTCGACACTGACGGTCCAGCGGGCGTCATCGCTCGACCAGTCGGCGCGGATGACGCGGTGCCGGTACCGGATGTGCGGCTCGATCCCGTTCTCCTGCGCGGCCTCTCGCAGGTAGCCGAGGATGGCGTCACCGTCGGCGATGCTGTGACCAGTCCACGGTTTGAACTCGTAGCCGAAGGTGTAGAGGTCGGAGTCGGAGCGCACGCCGGGGTACCGGAACAGTGACCACGTGCCACCGAGGTCGTCGCGGGCGTCGAGGACGCGGTAGCCGAGGTCGGGGTGCTCACAGCCGAGATAGCGCGCCATCCCGATACCCGAGATACCCGCCCCCACGATGAGGACATCGACGTGCTCGACATCGTCCTGGGCCGTCGGTGGCGGATCGATGTCGGAACGTCCCGTCATGCAGCCGACCCTATGTCTCGGCCAGCGTCGTCATCCGCCGGCGGCCGGGCCGCGGTCAGCGCCGGGTGAGCCGGTCGGCAGCGGCGAGCAATGCGCTGACTTGGCCGGCGACGCTGAAACCTCGCGCGGCGTACTCCGCCGCGACCGGGCCCCGCGACCTCTTCCAGTCCTCGTCGACCGCGGTGATGACGGCGCTCGCGAGCGCGTCAGCGAGGGCCTGGCGGTCGTCGGTCTCGGGTACCAGGACGCCGACCTCGGGGATGACGAAGTCGCGCGGGCCGCCGGAGTCGGCACCGATGACCGGCGTGCCGCTGGCCAGGCACTCGATGAACACCAGACCGAACGGCTCGCGGTGCGACGGGAAGACGCCCACGTCGGCGGCGTTGAACAGCACCGCAAGGTCGTCCTGCCCGCGGGGACCGAGGAAGTAGGTGCGCCGCAGCGCCAGGTCGTCGGCCAGGGTGTGCATCTCGGCTCGCGCCTCGAGCGGGCCCGAGCCCACGACGAGAGTGAGAATCCGGCGGTCGTGCTGCTCGTAGGTCGCTGCGGCGCGCAGCAACGCGTCCAACCGTTTCCAGTCGGCGAACTTGCCGCAGAACGCGACCACCGCGTCGAACCCGCCCTCAGGGGCTACCGGTTGCGGGCCGGCCGCGTCGTCGGGCAGCACCGAGGTGGAGTACCCGGCCAGTACCCGCGCCCGGTCCGGGTACACCTCCGGCCGCACATGGAACGACTGTTCGTTGTAGCCGTTCGGTGAGAGCACCACCCGGTCGCGCGGGAACTCCGGGAACACCGTGAGCAGCGCCTCGACCTGCTCGGCGGAGATGGCCGCGACGATGTCGACCCCGTGGCCGGCATCCGCGTGGTCGAACACCTTCTCCTGCTTCATCATCGGGAGGAAGCGGAGCGGGTACTCACCAGGGTTGTCACCCCGCTTCTCGGCCGCGTACATCTTCAGTTCGGTGCCGTGCACGAAGCACAGCACCGGCACGCGAGGTTTTCCGGCCGCGATGCGGCGGGCGTTGACGTCGCGCATCACGACCGTGTTCATGAACGCGTGGTGCGCGATGAACAGGTCGAATCGGTCACCGGTGGTCGCCTCGATCTCGTCGATCCACTCGGCAACCTCGTCGGTCAGCCTCGCGCGATAGGCCGCGACCTCGTCCTCGGTCATCGCATGCCAGCGGTAACTGCTGACCGGTGAGACCGACTCGCAGATCGGGATGTCGTGGTCGAGCGCGACGACGTGGACGTCGTCGTCGCGGATGCGTTGACGCCGGGAGGGGTACATCGAGTAGGCGCGCACGCCCGGCAGGGTGTTGAACGCGCGGTGGTGCGATTCGTGCAGGATCCCCGACCCGGGCGCGAACTCCCCGCCGCGCTGCCAGTTGTTGGTGCCGAGCTGGAAGATCAGCCGGTCGCTCACGCTGCACCTCCGTGCTCGCTCGTCACACCGGCGGCTCGGTCCTCCGGGACTGGGCGCCACCCTACGGTTCGCGGATGACGCCGCCGACGCCGTGCGGTCGTCAGGTGCCACTCGAAGGAAGGGGTCACGAGGAACTCGGGCAACGCGCGACCACGACGCGGCCGTCAGGAACCAGCGCGGACCGTCTCGGATCGCCGCCGTCCTGGTCGTCACCCACCTCGCCGGTGGCCTGACATCGACGTCGGCGGGAGGGAGGCCGGATCGGCCGGTGAACGGTATACCAGGAGTAGACTATTGGTATGGCATCGACGACCACCGTCAAGGTCCGGACCAGCACGCGCGACCTCCTGCTCGCCATCGGGGCTGCGCGACATCAAAGTGCCGACCAGGTGATCGTCGCCGCCGTCGCGGCGATGAAACGGGACGAGCGGCGCATGACAGCCGCTGCCGAGGCCAGGGCCATCGCCGACGACCCCGCCGACCTCGCCGAGATCCGGGCAATCCAGGACGACATCGCGGCACTGTTGTGAGGAGTGAGATCTACCGCCTCCCGGCCAGGGGGAAAGGGCATGAGGTGCATGGGCGCCGCTACGCGGTGGTGCTCCAGCCGGAATGGCTCACCTTGAGCACGTGGGTACTCGCGTTCACGAGTACCAGCGCCCGCCCGACCAGTTTCCGACCCCCCGTCGTCATCGCCGGTCGGGAGACTCTCGTCCTGTGCGACCAGCTCGCCACCGTCGACCTGAGGCGGCTCACCGAACCGGCAGGCAGGTTGACCGGGGAAGAGATGCAGCGCATCGACGACGCCCTCGCTCTGGTGTTGGACCTCTAGCACCTCGACCACCTGCCGCAACGCTCGGTAGACCGCCTTCGGCAGTTCGACCGGTCGCCAAACCCTCCGTTCGGTCGGCTATCCCGAGCGGCGACCTGGGCGAGTGACCGGAGGCGGGCGTCATCCGGGAGAATCGGGCGGGATGACGCTCGCCGCTCGCCTCGCCGAGGTGCCAACCGACCCGGACGCCGCGCTCGACGCCTTCCTGGAGTGGGCCGGCGAGCGCGGGTTCACCCTGTACCCGGCGCAGGAGGAGGCAGTGCTCGCGCTGGCCAGCGGTGTGCACGTCGTGCTGGCGACCCCCACCGGGTCGGGCAAGTCCCTCGTCGCGGTCGCGGCGCACGCGCAGGCCCTCGCCACCGGGCGCCGCAGTTGGTACACCGCGCCGATCAAGGCCCTCGTCAGCGAGAAGTTCTTCGCGCTCGTCGAGACCTTCGGCGCCGAGCAGGTGGGCATGCTCACCGGCGACGCTGCCGTGAACCCGGGCGCTCCAATCATCTGTGCGACCGCCGAGGTGCTCGCCAATCATGCACTGCGCGAACGCGACTCGAGCGATATCGGCCTGATCGTCATGGACGAGTTCCATTTCTACACCGAGCCCGACCGAGGCTGGGCGTGGCAGGTCCCGCTGCTGCTGTTGCCTGGGGCGCAGTTCCTGCTGATGTCAGCGACGCTCGGCGACACCACCGCCCTCGAACGCGACCTCACCGCGCGGTCGGGCCGCGAGACGGTGGCGGTCACCGGCGCCGAGCGACCCGTGCCCCTGGAACTCTCCTGGGCGATGACGCCGGTGCACGACACGCTCGAACTGCTGCTGCGTGACCAGCGGGCGCCGGTGTACGTGGTGTCGTTCACCCAGTCAGGCGCCGTCGACCAGGCCCAGGCCCTCGCGAGCGTCGAGGTGGTGCCAGCCGCCCGGAAGGCGGCGATCAAGGACGCCGTGGGCGGGTTCCGGTTCGGGAAGGGCTTCGGTCAGACACTGCGGCGGCTCGTGCTGCACGGCATCGGGGTGCATCACGCCGGGATGCTGCCCAAGTACCGCCGGCTCGTCGAGACGCTCGCGCAGTCCGGGCTGCTCGCCGTCATCTGCGGTACCGACACGCTCGGCGTCGGCATCAACGTCCCCATCCGTACCGTGCTGCTGACGTCGCTGGTGAAGTACGACGGCCGGCGGCAGCGGGTACTGCGGGCCCGCGAATTCCACCAGATCGCCGGGAGAGCCGGGAGAGCCGGTTTCGACACCGTGGGTTTCGTTGTCGTCCAGGCGCCCGATCACCTCATCGAGAACGCCAAGGCGCTCGCCAAGGCCGGCGACGACCCGAAGAAGGTGCGCCGCGTCATCCGCAAGAAGCCGCCGGAAGGCACGCTGTCGTGGACCGAGGAGAGTTACCGGCGGCTTGCCGGGTCGGCGCCCGAGCCGCTGGTCTCGCGGATGCGGGTCACCCACGCCATGGTGCTGAACGTGCTCGATCAGTGGGAGGGGCAGCAGCGAGCGCTGCACACGCTCGTCCTCGACAACCACGAACCCGACGAGCGCCGCGAGGCCCTGGTCGAGCGGGCCGTCCAGATCCTCGGGTCGCTGCTCCGCGCCGAGGTGGTCGAGCCCGACAACGGTTCCACGGCGGCCGACTGGCTCCCACCTGAGCCGGCCGGCTCAGACACCGGCGACCCGCCCGCCGACCCGACGATGGATGACGACGTACCGGATGACGACATCCTGGATGACGCGCCGCTCGGCGCCCTCGGTCACCTCCTTGCCGCGGCCGGGCTGGCACCGGCGTCGACGCCGGTCGGCCAGGCCGGCCACGGGTCCGCCGACCCGGTGCCGGAGCAGCATGGCGACCGCTCCGGAACCCGAGCCACCACGAGAGACGCCGGTGAGAAACGGCCACCGGCCGAACCGGGCCGCTCTGGTACGACCGGCGCCGTCGCCAGCGGCGCCGAGCCAGGACCTCTGGAGGAACTCGTCCGCGGCAACCGTCGGCGGTTCGCCGACGGGCCGTTCCAGATCGCCATGGACCTGCACGAGGGTTTCGCGCTCAACCAGCCACTGTCGGCGTTCGCACTCGCCGCGCTGGAGCTGCTCGACCGGGACGACCCCGGCTACCCACTCGACGTGGTCAGCGTGGTGGAGGCCACCCTGGACGACCCCCGCCCGGTGCTGCGCGCGCAGCAGTTCGAGGCCCGCGGCGAGGCGGTGGCCGCGATGAAGGCCGACGGCGTCGACTATGAGGAACGGATGGCGGTGCTCGACGACGTCACTTGGCCGCGCCCGCTCGCCGACCTCCTCGAGCACGCGCTGCGCACGTATCGTCAGACCCACCCGTGGGTCGATCCGAGTGATCTGTCCCCGAAGTCGGTGGTGCGGGAAATGTACGAGCGGGCGATGGGCTTTGGCGAGTTCACCGCACACCACGAACTGGCCCGTGCCGAAGGGGTGCTGCTGCGTTACCTCACCGACGCCTACCGCGCACTGCGCTCCACCGTCCCCGACCGAGCCCGCACCGACGAGCTCGACGACCTTGTCGAGTGGCTCGGTGAGGTGGTGCGGCATACCGATTCCAGCCTGCTCGACGAGTGGGAGGCGCTGGCCCACCCGGGCGACGCGCCACTGACGGAGGCACCGACACCGTCCGAGGGCCGTGCGCTGTCGGCCAACCCACGAGCGCTGCGAGTCATGGTGCGGCAGAGCATGTTCCGCCGGGTCGAACTACTCGCGCTCGGCCGCTATTCAGCGCTGGCCGCGCTCGATGGCGGGTTGACCGAGGCGCAGTGGGATGACGCGCATGCCGGCTACCTCGCCGAGTACGACGAGATCGGTACCGGGCCGGGCGCGCGCGGGCCGGCGCTGTTCGTCGTCGACGACGACGAGGCCGCGCATCCCGGCGAGTGGCACGTCATCCAAGTGCTCGACGACCCGGACGGCGACCACGACTGGCGGATCGCCGCCACCCTCGACCTCGCTGCCACCGACGAGGCCGGCGAGCCGGCCATCACGGTGGCCGGTCTGGCCCCGGTGAGTTGATGCCGAGGCGTCGGGCCGGCGGGTCACGCCACGGTGCGCAGCCCGTGCTCGTCGGCGCCGATCGTGAGTTGCTGCCCCCAGCCGAGGAGGATCCGGTCGGCTTCGAGACCGTCCGCGAAGACGACGAGCGAGTCCGAGCCCACGCGCAGTTCGAGCGGCTCCCCGTCGGCCAGCGGACCGGACGTCAGCGTCGTGCCCGTGGCCGGCGACGGCCACGCCTCGCGAACGAACCAGACCAGAGCGCGGTCCGCCGGGGCGGGCAGCGGTAGGTCGGGAGCACTGGCCCGGGCGATCGAGGCGCACCACCCGGTAGCCCCCGTTCCCGTCCCGACGATGACGCCGGACGACGACTGCCGCTCGCGTTCCCCCCGCCAGGTGAGGTCGTACCGTGCCGACTGGTGTCCCGGTTGGCCGACGTACACCTCGTTGAGCCCGCGCAACTCCTGCCCGTCGTCGGAACGGGCGCGGACCATCGTCCGTTCCACGACATTGGCCCGCCCGCCGACCGCAGCGAGGAGTAGATCACCGGCGCGCTCGGCCGAGTGCGGCACCAGGACACCGGGGTTCGTCCCCGGAA
>JBOFJB010000226.1:0-4623 GCA_051650465.1 Dermatophilaceae bacterium
CGCGCCGTCGGTGCGGCCAACGGGGCCAACCCGGTGCCGATCGTGCTGCCGTGTCATCGCGTCGTCGGGTCCGACGGATCGCTCACCGGGTACGCCGGCGGGTTGGCGCGTAAGGCCGCGCTGCTGCGGCTGGAACACGCGCCGGTCGACGGCCGCCAGCCGCCGTTGTTCTGACCGGCTTGTAGCGCTCCATCTCGGCGTGCTGGAACGGTGCTGATGGCGATGCGTCACCGTCGCGCGTACCGCGAGCCTCCCGCGTGGTGGTTTCGCGCTCCTCGGGTCAGTTGACGCCGATCCGGGCGAGAACGGCGTCGTGGAGGTGCCCGTTGGTGGCGAGCGCGTTGCCCCCGAACGGTCCGTCGACGCCGTCGAGCGAGGTGAATCGGCCGCCGGCCTCGGTGACGACCGGGACCAGAGCGGCCATGTCGTGCAGGCCCAGTTCGGGCTCGGCGGCGATGTCGACGGCCCCCTCGGCGAGCAGCATGTACGACCAGAAGTCGCCGTAGGCGCGCTCGCGCCAGCAGTCGCGTGCGAGGTCGAGCACTGCCGAGAGCCGGCCGACCTTGTCCCAGGAGCCGACGCTGGACAGCGACAGTGAGGCGTTCTCCAGACGGGCCACCTGGGAGACCGTGATCCGCTTCGCGCTGGTCAGGCTCCGGCCGGCCCACGCTCCCGACCCCTTGGCCGCCCACCAGCGCCGGCCGAGTGCGGGAGCGGCCACCAGGCCGATGACGGGGATGCCGTCGTCGACGAGGGCGATCAACGTGGCCCACACCGGCACGCCGCGGACGAAACTGTGCGTACCGTCGATCGGGTCGACTACCCACTGGCGGCGGCTGGACCCGGTGGGGGGTAATTCCTCGCCGATGACCGCGTCGCGAGGGCGGGTGCGCGCCAATTGGGCGCGGAGCAGTTCTTCGGCTTCGCGGTCGGCATCGCTGACGAGGGTGAGGTCTGGTTTGGTCTCGACGATGAGGTCCGCGGACCGGAAGCGCGCGATGGTAAGCCGTTCGACGGCGTCGGCCAGTACATGAGCAAGACGGAGATCATCGTCGTAGCCAGCCACGGGGCCACCGTAGCGGGTGCGTGTCGGCGTCCCGGATGGCGGCGACGAACCAGCAGCGGGTTTGGTCACAATCGGGTCTCGTCCTCCTATTCGTCTACGATCCGTTTCGGCTGGTGGGTTTCCATGTGACTGAACGCACTGCATCTATGTCTGCCGAGACCCGGACACCGCGGCAGTTTCTCGGGGTCGATGAGGGCCGGGTCATGCACACGAGGAGAACGTCAATGCGAGGAAATGTTCGCCGGGCCGCTGTCGTGGTCATGTCCGCTGCCGCCATGCTTTCCGCCGGATGCAGTGGGGGCGACGACACCTCCGCCGGCCGGGCGGGTGGCGAGATCACCGTCAGCGGGTGCACTCCGGCGAAGCGTTCGCTCATCCCGAGCGATACCACGGAGGAATGCGGCGGTCGCGTCGTCGACGCGGTCTTCGCCAGACTGGTGCGCTACGACCCGGAGACCGCGGAGCCGCAGAACGATCTCGCCGAGTCGATCGAGACCGACGACAACCAGACGTTCACCATCACCCTGAAGACCGGGCGGACGTTTCATGACGGCACGGAGATCACCGCGAAGAACTTCGTCGACGCGTGGAACTATGCCGCTTACGGCCCGAACGCGCAGGCGGCCAGTTACTTCATGGAGCCGATCGAGGGCTACGCCGACACCCAATGCGCCGGCCCCGACGACGAGGACCCCTGCGAGGGATTCACCCCGAAGGCGAAAACTCTCACCGGCCTCACGGTGGTCAATGACACGACCTTCACGGTGAAGACCACGCAGAAGGTGCCGAACTTCCCGCTCCGGGTCGGTTATTACGTGTTCGCGCCACTGCCGGACGCGTTCTTCGCGAACCCGAAGGCGTTCGGGGAGAAGCCGGTCGGCTCCGGGCCGTACCAGTTCGAGTCGTGGACGAAGGAGCAGTCGATCGTCCTGTCGAAGTTCGCCGACTACTCGGGCGACTTCGGCGGCAAGGTCGACAAAGTCACCTTCAAGATCTACTCGGACTCCGAAGCCGCCTACCGTGACGTCGTCGGCAACAACCTCGATATCACCGACGTGGTGCCGGCGAGCGCGCTGATCGACGACAAGTACAGAACCGACCTCCCCGACCGCAACGCGCAAGAGGACGTCGGCCTCATCTCGATGATCGCTTTCCCTCCGGTCGCGGTCGACCCGGCCTACGCGGACCCGAGGATCCGCAAGGCGATCTCGATGGCCATCGACCGCGAGACCATCATCGAGCAGATCCTCAACGGTGGCCAGGCCCCGGCCACCGGGTGGGTCTCGCCGATCGTCGACGGCTACCGGGCCGGCGCGTGCGGTGAGTTCTGCACCTACGACACGAAGAAGGCGAAAGCGCTGCTCGACGACGCCGGCGGGTTCACCGGGACCATCACGCTGTCGTACAACGCCGGGGAGGGTGACAACCGGTCGTGGACCGAGGCCGTCTGCAACAGCATCAAGGATGCGCTCGAGGTGGCCTGCCAGGCCACCCCGGTGGTCGACTTCGCGACATTCCGCACCCAGATCACCGAGCGGAAGATGACGGGCATGTTCCGCACCGGCTGGCAGATGGACTATCCATCGATCGAGAATTTCCTCGCCCCGCTCTACGCCACCGGGGGATCGTCGAACGACGGTGACTACGCCAACCCGGCGTTCGACGCGCTTCTCCAGGACGCCGCGGCCGAGCAGGACGCGGCCGCGTCGAACGCGAAGTACCAGGAGGCCGAGGCCTTATTGCGGGACGATTTCCCCACCATCCCGCTCTGGTACTCCAGAGTCACCTTCGGCTGGTCCGACCGGGTGACCAACGTCAAACCGACCATCTTCGGCACCCTCGACCTCACCGCAGTCGCACGGAGGTAGGCCGGCCGGGCCAGCGAGCCTCCGCCTCGTCCCGGTTTCGGGCTATCGGCCTCGCCAGCGGCCCCGGCCGCCGGTGGTGGTCTAGGTTCGACCCACGACACACCACCACGGCATCGGCTGCGGCACTCCAGCAGCAGAGAGGGAGGGCGGTGACGTGGCCACCTACCTGCTTCGGCGGCTGCTCCAGATGATCCCGGTGATCCTCGGGTCGACCTTCCTCATCTTCGTCATGGTCTTCGCCCTTCCCGGGGATCCACTGGCCGGGAAGTGCGGCGAACGCCCCTGCCCAGCGGCCTTCGCCGCCGAGTTCCGGGATCGGTACAACCTCGACGACCCGTGGTATCAGCAGTACGGGACGTACCTGGCCAACCTTGCCCGGGGTGACCTCGGCGAGACCTACCAAGGTGTCAAGGTGAGCGACCAACTCCTGGAGCGGTACCCGATCACCGCGCAACTGACGTTGATGGCGATCGGCGTCGAAGGTGCGGTCGGCATCGCGGCCGGTGTGCTCACGGCGGTGCGCAAAGGTGGCTTCCTCGACAACCTCGTGCTGGTGTCGACGCTCGTGCTGGTCTCCATCCCGGTGTTCGTGATCGGCAGCCTGGCCCAGTATGTCATCGGCGGGCGTCAGGTTCTCGGCGTCGACGTACCACTCACCTTCGACATCGACGGCAACCGGTTCCAGCAGTTGATGCTCCCGGCGATCGTGCTGGCGGCACTCTCGGTGGCCTACGTCGCCCGGTTGACGCGCACCAGCCTCATCGAGAACCTCCGAGCCGACTACGTGCGTACCGCACTGGCGAAGGGGCTGACCCGCCGTCGCGCGGTCGGCCTGCACGCCCTGCGCAACTCGCTGATCCCGGTGGTCACCTTCATCGGCTACGACGTCGGGTTCCTGCTCGGCGGCGCCGTCGTCACCGAGACCATCTTCAACATCCCCGGCATCGGCGGCTACATCGACCGTTCCATCCGGGCTCGGGAGAACGTCTCGGTGATCGGCGCGGTCACCGTGCTGGTCATCGCCTACCTTGTGGTCAACCTGCTCGTCGACCTGCTCTATGGGCTGCTCGACCCGAGGATCAGCCATGACTGATGCCGCTGACGCGATGGTCTCGGCCACCGCCGCTGGCCTCGGTGAGAACCGTTCGCCGGCGTCCGCCGCCTGGCGCGCCATGCGGCGGAACCCACTGTTCTGGCTGGCGGCCGTGCTGATCTCGGTGTTCACGCTGATGGCGGTCTGGCCCGGCCTGTTCACCAGCACCGACCCGACGGCTGCCGTGCTTCGCGAGGCCCGGTCCCGGCCAGGCGAGGGCACCTGGTTCGGACGCGACCTCCAGGGATATGACATCTACGCGCGCTGCATCTACGGCGCCCGGGCGTCGATCCTCGTCGGGCTGTTGGCCACCACCGGCACCGCGCTCGTCGGTGGTCTGGTCGGAGTGCTCGCCGGCTACCTGGGTGGCGTCTGGGATGCGGTGCTCTCTCGCATCGGCGACATCTTCGTCGCCATCCCGGTACTGCTCGGGTCGATCATCGTGCTGGTCTCCCTCCCGCAGTCCTCCAGTTACCTCGTGATCGTGCTCAAGGTCGTGCTCGCCTTGGTGCTGCTCGGCTGGCCGAGCACCGCTCGGCTGATGCGCAGCAGCGTCATCCAGGTCCTGCCCAACGACTACGTGCAGGCCGCCCGCG
>JBOFJB010000227.1:0-14896 GCA_051650465.1 Dermatophilaceae bacterium
TGAGCCCGGCCGTCGCCGACCGCTCGTTGCGCACCCAGTCGACCGAGACCACCGCACCGCCAGCCGGGGGCCTCGGCTGCGGCATCGCCGTGACCATGTAGGTCATCGGCGAGTTGCCGCGGTCGGAGCCGAGCGGACCAGCCCCGGACGTCACGGTAATGCGCAGTCGGCCGAAGTCCATTGGGCCAGCACCCAGGACCGCGTCGACCCCCTCGCGGATCCGGTCGTGGTCGGGCGCGGGTAGACCGAGACCGGCGAGAGTTCGGTCGATGCGGTGGAGATGACGCGTCATCGCGAACACCTGCCCGGCCTCGATCTTCACGGTCTCGAACCCGCCGTCACCGACCGTGACACCGTGGTCGACGGCGGTGAGCACGGGCTCGTGGGGGCCGACCAGCCGCCCGTCCACCCAGGCGCGGATCCGATTCATGCGATCACCCTCTCAGACGCTCACCGTGCGTTCCCGGCCAGTCCGACCAGCCGCGAGGCCTTGAGCCGGGTCTCCTGCCACTCCTGGTCGGCTCGGCTGGCCCAGGTGATCCCGGCACCGGTGCCGAAGCGGATGACGCGGCGCCCGGCATCCGTGGTCGCCGCCCAGAAGGTGCGGATGCCGACAGCAAGTTCGGCGCGGTCACGGTCAGCGTCGACCCAGCCCACGGCGCCGCAATACGGCCCACGCAGGACCGGTTCGAGGTCCCTGATGGCGAGCACCGCGGTGTGCTTCGGTGCTCCACTGACCGAGCCGGGCGGAAAGGTCGCCGCGAGGATCTCACGCCAGGTCGTGCCCGGGCGCAGTCGACCGCTGACATCGGACACGAGATGGACGAGGCCGGGGTGCGGCTCGATCTGACACAGCTGGTCCACCTCGACGGTCCCCGGCCGGCTGACCTGCCCGATGTCGTTGCGGACCAGGTCGACGATCATGACGTTCTCCGCGTAGTCCTTGGCCAGCATCGCGGACGCTGTGGCGGCAGTCCCTTTCACCGGTCGTGAGATCACTCGGTCACCGCGGCGGAGCAGGAACGCCTCCGGCGAGGCGCAGGCTACCTCCAGCCCGGCGTCGGGAAGGTCCACCATCGCGGCGTAGGGCGCCGGGTTGCCGAGCGCCAGGCGGCTCGCGAGATCCGGAAGCCGGGCGTCATCCGGGAGGTCGTGCTCAAGGACTCGGCACAAGTTGACCTGATACACGGTGCCGGCCGCGACTCTCGCGCGCACCGCCTCGACCGCCGCGATGTAGGCCGGCTTGTCGAGGCTGCTCCGCCATGGCCCAGATAGCCCAGGCCAGCGGCCGGAGCGGCCGGGAGTGGTGTGCGACGTAGGGACATGACGAACGTCATGCATGCGCACCGCCGTGAGCGTGCCCTCGAAGGTGACGACGACGACCCAGAAACCAGCCGTGAGGTCGTCCGGGTCGTGACTCACAGCACCAGGCTGTCGGGCGACGAGCGAGCCGAACCGCGCTTGCGTCACGTCGAGCATGGTAAGCCGTACTCGACCCAGCCCTGGACCGCCCAACCTGCGAGCAGTTGGGGTCCGTCGTTGATGGTGGGCGATACTGGGTTTGAACCAGTGACCTCTTCCGTGTCAAGGAAGCGCGCTACCACTGCGCCAATCGCCCTGGGTGCGGGTCAACTCGAGGTGGAGACGGGATTTGAACCCGTGTACGCGGCTTTGCAGGCCGCTGCCTCGCCTCTCGGCCACTCCACCAAAGGGGGGGCGGCAATCACCCTCCGAGCGGATGACCGGCCTCGAACCGGCGACCTCAACCTTGGCAAGGTTGCGCTCTACCAACTGAGCTACATCCGCACTGCTGCGCGGTGGACTAGACGGCCCCCGGCAGCGTGCTGGATGACAGTATCGGATGCTCGGAGCGTTCTCCAAACCGGTGCCGAGACTGTGCCTGGCGGACCGGATGCCGTCGCGGGACGGACCTACGACCGCGGTGTGGAACTGTCTCCCGGGCCGGCACGGCCGCGCTCCGGGCTCCGGGTCGTGACGTCGACCACCGGCGTCAGCGGCCCCGCCGCCGCCTCCCGGAGGCCGGTGAGGTCGAGCGCAGCGTGCCCGTCCCGCGAGTGGTCGTCGCCGCACGGGTCATCAGCGCCGCCGTGACACCCTTCGGCGCCGAGAGCCTCGTCGCGGCGCGCAAGCCGCCGGCGAACCCGCTGCACGACGCTGAGATGCTCCGTGACCGGCCAGACCGTCTTGGTCGCCGCGTTGAACGCCGCACCGATAAGCACGGCGATCGCAAGAAAGTACAGCCAGATGAGCAGCACGATCGGCGCCGATAGTGGGCCGTAAATCGATGACCCGCCCAGCGACGCGGCGATCGTGCCGCGGACGAGGAACGACGCGACAAGCCAGATCATCAGTGTGAGGACCGCGCCCGGAACGTCACGCCGCCACGGGGACCGCCGCGGGGTCGACACATGGTAGAGACTGGCCAGTCCGCCCACCACCAACAGCACGACAACGGGCCAGTACAGGAGGTCAAGCGCGTCCCACGGTTTCGGGATGATCTGCCCGAGCAGGCTCGGCCCGAGCAGGACCAGCGGAATGGTGATGACCCCGAGGACCAGGGCGACGACGTACAACGAGAACGACAGCGCACGAGTGGGCACGATGCCGCGCTGTCCCGACTGGCCATACATGATGGCGATGGTGTCGACGAACACATTGAGCGCTCGCGACCCCGACCACAACGACAGGACAAACCCCAGCGAGACCAGGTCGAACCGTCCGTCACGGAGGACATCGTCGACCGTGGGTGCCAAGGTCGAGTCGATGACGTCGGCGGTCACGAAGCGCGACGCGTAGTCGTTGATCGCCTGCCTGACCACCTGCACCGCGTCGGGGCCGAGCCAGCGGCCGACGTAGCCGAGCCCGCCGAACAATCCAAGGACCAGGGGCGGCAGCGACAACAACGCGAAAAATCCCGCCTCAGATGCGAGCCCGGTCACCCGATACCGCAGGCAAACCCGCACGGTCTCGATGATGATGCGTGCCACCGTCACCGCCCCTGGCACGCGGGCCAACGCCCGGCGAATCCGCCGCTTGGCGTCGGTCATGCGGTCCACCGTAACCGCCGCGACGCGGAGCCACTGGATGCCGTGCCGAACCGGGCGAGACCGCCGGCGGCCGTCAGGGCATCGACTCCAGCCGTGCCCGTTCGGCGGCGACATCGATCTCGGTCGCCGGCCACTGCGGGTTCATCTGCTCCAGGTGCTCGACAACGAGTTGGGTGACAGCGAGGCGCGCGTACCACTTGCGGTCGGCGGACACCACGAACCAGGGCGCGTCCTCGGTCGAGCACCGCTCCAACGCGGCCTGGTAAGCCTCCTGGTAGGCCGGCCAGTGAGCACGTTCGTCGAGGTCGCCGGGGTTGAACTTCCAGTGCTTGTCGGGCCGCTCCAGCCGTTCGGCGAGCCGCCGTTTCTGCTCCTCCGCGGAAATGTGCAGCATCACCTTCACGACGGTGACCCCGCCCTCCGTGACTGACCGCTCGAATGCGTTGATCTGGGCGTAGCGACGCGACCAGGTCGTCCGGGGGACGAGGTCATGGACCCGCACGATGAGGACGTCCTCGTAATGCGAGCGGTCGAACACGCCGATGAGCCCCGGCGATGGCAGCGCCCGGCGGATTCGCCAGAGGAACGGGTGCCGCCGTTCCTCTGCCGTCGGTGCCTTGAAGGCCGTGATGTCGACACCCTGCGGGTCCACCGCCCCGACGACGTGGCGCATGATGCCGCCCTTACCGCTCGTGTCCATACCCTGGATGACGAGCAACAGCGAACGTCTTCCGCCTGCTCGGGACTCAGCCCACAGTCGCTCCTGCAGGTCGGCGAGCCGGGCCTGCAGCCGCCTCATGGCGGTCTCCCCCGCGGCCTTGCCGCCGTCGAAACCCGGTGTGCCCCGCGGGTCGACCTCATCGAGTCGGAAGCCCGCGCCGACCCGGAGCACCTCGGACCACCGGGCCGCCGGAGCGGGCCGACCACGGCCACCGGACTTCGTGCCCGCCCCCTTCGTCGCCTGCGTCGTCCCGGGTTGCGCCGTCTCCGTCTTCGCCGGCGTGGCGTGTCTCCCCCGCGTATCCTTCGGCACCCGCTGCTTCGGCTTCGCGTTCTTCGGTGATGTCTTGCCCATCCGTGCATCCTCGCAGAGCCCAGTGTGAGGATGACGTGGTGCGCGCGCTCCTCGACTCCCACCCCGACCTCGCCACCAGCGGTGTCACCGACGACGACCTCGCCGGCCACTACGCCTTCCCCACCGGCCGCATCTGGCTGCGGGCCAACATGGTCACGACCGTCGACGGAGCGGTCGGCGGCGCGGACGGTCGCAGCGGCTCGGTCAACACCGCCGCTGACCGTCGGGTGTTCCACCTTCAGCGCGACCTGTGCGACGCCGTGCTCGTCGGTGCCGGCACCGCCCGCGCGGAGGGCTACGGTCGGGTCGGGCCGACGCCCCGCTCCCCCATCCCGGCCGCGCTGGTGGTCGTGACCCGCTCCGGACGCGTGCCGGGCACCTTGCTCGAGGCCGACGCCACGCGGGGCCCACTGCTCGTGCTCACCTGTGCCGCAGCGGGTTCCGAGCGACTCGCAGCTCTCACCGACGCACTCGGTACCGACGCGATCCTGGTCTGTGGCGACAACGAGGTCGACCTCCACGCCGGGCTGACCCGGCTCGCGGACCGCGGCCTGCGCGGCATCCTCTGCGAAGGTGGGCCGAGCCTGTTGTCAGCCGCCTTTGCCGCAGGTCTCGTCGACGAACTCGCCCTCACCCTCGCCCCCACAGTCGTCGGCGGCGACGCCGGCCGGATGACGAGCGGCCCGGCCCTCGCCCGCGGGCACGGCATCCGGATGGCGCCGCACGTCCTCTTCGAGGAGGACGGCACACTGCTCGGCCTGTGGCGCGTCATCCGCTCGTCGCGCGCCGGCTCCCCGCCGAGGCGGACGCCGACCGACACGCGACGTGACTGACGACAAGCACTGGGACGACGAGCGGGTCCGGATGGGTCGCGAGCGCCAGCGTCCGGATGGGTTACGAGCGCAGCCCGAGCGACGTCCGGTGGTGAGCGTCATCGATATCGACATCCGCGGAAAGGCCGCTCCGCGTCGCGGCCGGACGTCCACTGCCTCGGGGAGCCTGACCATGGTCCGCCTCGAGGACGCCGGCATTCCGTCGAGCGGCTGGCACCGTCATCCGTCAGCCCGTGGCGAAGTCGCGCACGATGCGCTCCCAACGCTCGGAGTCGGTGTTCCACTCCTTGGTGTGTCGCGCGGTGTGCCAGTCCGCGAACGTCACGAGGTCGGGCCGGGCCGCGGCGAGCGCTCGCGATGGACCGCACGGCACGAACTCGTCGTCGGCGGAGTGGATGAGCAGCGTCCGGTGGTGCAGTTCGTCGGCACGCCGCACCCAGTCGGTGAGGGCGAGGTCGACAGCCTCGTGCACCCCCGCGATCCGGTGCCACCACCGCCGGCTCATCAACATCCGGGCGAGCGGGCCGATGTGCCGGGGTAGGTGGGCCTGCCGGGCGTGATGCGCGAGCACGTCGCCCCAATCGACGACCGGGGCGTCGAGCACCACCCGCGACACCACATCGGACGTTGACGAGCGGTCGAGGGTCTGCAGCACGATCGCGCCGCCCATCGACCAGCCCATGAGCAGCAGGTCACTGGCTCCGCGCCCGGTCGCGTACCGGATGGCGGCGTCGACGTCGCGCCACTCCGACAGCCCGAGCGCGTACCGGCCGTCGACCCCGGCCGGCGAGCCCTCGTCGTTGCGATAGCTCGGGACGAGACAGGTCCACCCCGCATCGAGCAGCGGCGGTATCGCCCGCACGCACTCCTCCAGCGTCGCACCGCGCCCGTGCACGAGCACCGCCCAGCGCTCCCCCGGACCGGATGACGGCGCCACCACCCAGGCGGGCATCGGCCCGAGCTCGCCGCCGTAGGTGACGTGCTCGGTCGCCAGGCCGAGACTGACGTCCGGGGGCGCGGCGTAGAAGTACTGGTTCCAGCGCGCCGGACCGGCCGCCACCAGGCCGGCGTCGATGCCGAGCACCTCGCGGACGACCGACTCGTCGTCGACGGAGACGACCTCGCCGAGGCGCACATGGCCCGTGCCACCGTCGGTCCACAGCCCGTACCGCCCATCGACGACAGTGTCCGGCGTGGCGCCGAGAGTGATCGTCCCGTCATCCACGGACCGGATGACGACGTCGTCGGGACGTTGGCGGTCGGGGGTGAGCACCCGGCGGGCGAAGTACGCCGCGGCGGCGAGCGAGCCGGCTCCGGAGGCAAATGCGGCCGTCGCCCCGAGCGCCGCGCCGGTGACCACCGCCCGCCGCAGGCGGGTCGGGTCGGCGCCCGCGCCCGCGACCGACCTGGACTCGTCGGTGCCGGTGACCGCCGAACCGATCTCGCTCGGCGGGCCGCCGGTCATCCGCGGCCTCCGCCGAGAACCGCCGACAGGTCGTACGACACCGGCTCGTCGAGCTGGTCGAACCTGCAGTGCCCGGGATCCTTGTCAGGACGCCAGCGGACGAACTGCGCGGTGTGCCGGAACCGGACACCCTCCATGTGGTCGTAGCGCACCTCGACGACGCGCTCCGGCCGCAGCGGGGTGAACGAGAGGTCCTTACCCGCGGCCCACCGGCTGCCCGCGGCGGCCTGCGGTGTCCGGGTGCCCGCCTCCTGTGCGGCCCACCGCCAGGGGTGCTGGTCGAGCGTCGTCACCAATGGCTGGAGTTCGGTGAACAGCGCGTGCCGCCGCGCCATCGGGAAGGCGCCGATGACGCCCACCGACGCAAGCTGCCCGTCGCCATCGTGGATGCCGAGGAGCAGCGACCCGACGGCGTCGGGCCCCGACTTGTGGGTGCGGTAGCCGGCGACGACACAGTCGGCGGTGCGCTCATGCTTGATCTTCGACATGACCCGCTTACCAGGCCGATACGGCGATTCGAGGCCCTTGGCGACAAGTCCGTCCAGCCCGGCGCCCTCGAACTCGGTAAACCACCGCTGCGCGACCTCGCGGTCGGTGGTGGCAGGCGTGAGGTGCACCGGGGGCTCGGCATCCGCGAGCGCGCGCTCGAGCAGCGTCCGGCGCTCGTGGAACGGCCGCCCGGTGAGGTCGTCGTCGCCGAGCGCGAGCAGGTCGAAGGCGATGAACCGGGCCGGAGTCTCGACCGAGAGCTTGCGCACCCGGCTCGCGGCGGGGTGAATGCGCTGGCTGAGCAGGTCGAAGTCCAGGCGGTCCTCCCCCGGCCGGATGACGATGATCTCGCCGTCGACGACACAGCGCTCGGGCAGGTTGGCGAGCGCGGCGTCGACGATCTCCGGGAAGTAGCGCGTCATCGGCTTCTCGTTGCGACTGCCGATCTCGACGAGGTCACCCGAGCGGAACACGATGGAGCGGAAGCCGTCCCACTTGGGCTCGAAAGAGGCGCCGACGGCGACGGACGCGATGCCCTTGACCGGTGTGGCGAGCATCGGCGGCACCGGCGGCACGACCGGCATCCGCCACTGCTCGCGCAGCTCGGCGTCGCGGTCGGCCTTCGGGCCGAGGTATTCGTCATCACTCTTGTCGGTGCGCCGCTTGCTGGGCGGCACCCGCGGCGGCTCCCCCGGCATCTTCGGGTAGTCGGGCGGGAAGGTGACCTCGCCGAGGCCGCGCTCCTCGATGTCGCGCCGCCACCACTCCAGCGTTGGCGCGAGGGCGCCCACCGCCTCGTCGATGCCGGCCCAGGCGTCGCCGCGGTCCTCGAGCACGTCGGGCACGGTGAGCACGGTGAAGTCGCCCGGGGTGACCGTCGGCAGCTCCCCCCAGGTGACCGGCATCGACACCGGCGCGCCGGGCAGCGGCCGCGGGCTGTACGCGGAGGCGATGGTGCGGTCGCGGCAGGCCTGGTTGACGTCGACGAAGACCCGCTCCCCGCGCTCCTCCTTCCACCATGACGTCGTCACGAGGTCAGGGAGCCGGCGCTCCAGCTCACGGGCCACGGCGATGACGCCGTGACGTACATCGAGGAACTCGTGGGTCGGCGCGACCCGGGCGTACACGTGCACACCGCGGTTGCCGCTCGTCTTGGCCCACCCGGTGAGCCCGAGTTCGCTCAGCACCTCGCGCAGCGCGATCGCCACCTCGACGGCATCCGCGAAGGTCCGCCCGGGCTGTGGGTCGAGGTCGATGCGCATCTCGTCGGGGCGGTCGTTGTCGGCGGTGCGCACCGGCCACGGATGAAAGGTCACGGTGTTCATCTGCACGGCCCAGACCGCTGCCGCGACCTCGTCGACGACGAGTTGGTCGTGGCGACGCCCACTCGGGTACGTGCACCGGGTGGTGCGCACCCAGCCGGGTACGCCCTTCGGCGGGTTCTTCTGGTAGAACTCCTCGCCCTCGATGCCCTCCGGGAAACGCTGCAGGGTCACCGGCCGGTCACCGATGTGCGCCACCAGCGGGTCGCCGACCGCGGTGACGTAGGCGGCGAGGTCGCCCTTGGTGATGCCGACGTCCGGCCACATCAGCCGGTCGGGGCTGGTGAGCCGCACCTCGCGCACCCCGTGCGAGCCCTCCACCTCGACGGTTTGCGCATCGGCCATGGTCCGCAGCGTAGCCAGCGCGGCCGACGGCGGGGGCGCGCGGGAACCAACGGACGATGCATGCTGTTGGAAGGGAGGTGACGATGACTCCCAGCAATCGCCAGTACGCCGTCGGCCGCACCGAGGAGGAGTGGCGCGAGCAACTCTCGCCTGCCGAGTATCACGTACTCCGCGAGGCCGGCACGGAACGGCCCTTTGCCGGCGAGTACACCGACACCAAGGCCGTCGGTATCTACGCCTGCCGGGCCTGCGGCGCCGAACTGTTCCGCTCCGAGAACAAGTTCGACAGCCACTGCGGTTGGCCGTCGTTCTACGCGCCACTCGCCGGCGACTCGGTCGAATACCTCGAGGACCGCTCGTTGCCCGGCGGGCCGCGGGTCGAGGTGCGCTGCGCCACCTGCGGCAGCCACCTCGGCCACGTCTTCGAGGGCGAGGGCTACGGCACCCCCACGGACCAGCGGTACTGCATCAATTCGATCAGCCTCACGCTGCGGCCCGTCGACAAGCCCTGACGCGCCACGCGACTGAACTACCGGCCCAGGTCAGACAACTCTGACCTCGAGACCGGGCAGGCCGACGAACCCACGGTCCTGCGTGTACAGCGGCAGGTCCTCGACGAGCGCGGTGGCCGCGATGAGGGCGTCCACAGGGCCGATCCGTGGGCCTGCAGCCCGTCGGGATGCCGCGCGCAGGCCGGCACAGGCGATCGCCACCCGCTCGTCGACCTCGATGGCCTGGTACGCCGCCCGCACCCGGTCATAGGTGACCCGCCGCCGATCCGCGAGGTCGTCGTCGCCGCGACCGCGTGCCATGAGCACGCCGAGCCGTAGCTCCTCCAGCGTCATGACCGAGATCGCCGCGAAGTCGGGGAGATCCTCGACCGGTCGGCCGGTCTCGGTGGCAACGAAGACGCTCGTGTCCAACAGACCCCTCACTCGTCCTCCGGATCGACGTCCATCTCGCGCAATTCGTCGAGCAGCGCCCGGTCGGCGGGCGCATCGTCGACGAGACGGCGGAAGTCGTCGCGCGACACGAACCGCTCGCGGCCGACAACCGGCCGCAGTTCAGCTATCGCCTCGCCCCGGACCGTCACGGTGAAACTCTCTCCCGCTGCCACCCGGGCGAGAATTGCGGACGAGTCGTTACGCAGGTCACGTTGCGCGATGACGGCGGGACTCATGGGCTCGAGTGTAGCAACGATCTGCTACACCACGGCATCGCCTGCACGGCGAGCCACGTCGGTCTCGACGCGAACCGGTTCAGGTCGAGGGGACGGGCCGCCACGCGGGGTCGCGGCCGATGAAGCCGAGCAGGCGGTCCTGGACCGGCGCGTCGTCCGGTACCGGCACTCGCGGACCGTACTGACCTGAGCCGCGCATCAACTCCTCGATCGGCTCCATGCCGCCGAGCAGCTCCGCGCCCCAAGCGGCGTCGAGGGTGTCGTCCTGGCCGGTGCCACGCGCGAGGTCCCAGGTGTGCATGAACACATCGGCCGTGAAGAAGCGGTCGACCTCCTCGGGCAGCGGGTGCTCCCCTGCGTGCGGGTTCGAGAATGTCCGCCCGGCCGTCGCGGGGTCGTCGAGCAGCGCTTGCACGGCATCCGCATGGGCCTCCCACGCGCCGACCGGGTCCTCGTCGACCGGTGGCCCGGACGGCATCCGGATGCCGGTGCCGCCTTCGAGAAACCCCAGGAACCACCCGACCAGATGACGGATGACGTCGCGGGCGGTCCACTCGGGCACCGGGCTCGGGGCGTCCCAGTCGGTGGTGCCCCGGGTCAGGTCGGTGAACCGCCCAGCAACGACGCGGTGCCGAGCGGCCGGCTCGGCGGGCAGGGTCACAGCTCGCCGGCCTCGAGCATGCGGTCGATCGCCGCGTAGCCGTCGTTGACGCCGACCTCCATGCCGCTCGCCAGCCACGCATCGCGGCCCTCGAAGGAGTCGCACAGGCTCATCGCGTGCATTCGGGTGCGACCGTCGCCGAGGTCCTCGAAGGTCAGGGTCTCCAGCGCGACACCGTCGGGCATGCCTTCCCAGGTGAAGGTCTGCACGATGCGGTCCTCGCGCACGGTGTGAAAGCAGCCCCGGAAGCCGAACTCCTCCTCGCCCCGCCCTGCCACGTAGCGAAAGGACCCGCCGTCGCGAGCGTCCCACTGGTCGACGCGGGCGGCCAGGTCCGAGGGGCCGATCCACCGTGCGAACAACTCGGGGTCGGTATGCGCTCGGAACAGCTGCGCCGGAGTGGCTGCGAAGTCGCGCCAGATGTGGATGACCGGAACCGTGGGGTCGGCCTCGATCCGCGCTTCGGCCTGTGTCGTGGTCATGATGCCTGTCCTTCCGTGGTGGGGTCCTGCTGCGGAAGCGGGTTGCCGTCCTCGTCGAGCTCGGCGAGCACCGCGTCGAGGCGCCGGTAGCGCTCCTCGGCCTGCTGCCGGTAGCCCTCGATCCATGCGGTCATGAGGTCGAACACCTCCGCCTCGAGGTGCACCGGGCGGCGCTGCGCCTCCCGGCTCCGGCTGACCAGGCCGGCGTCCTCGAGCACCTTGAGGTGCTTGGAGACCGCCTGCAGGGACACGTCGTACGGCGCCGCGACATCGCTCACGATCGCATCGCCGACCGCGAGCCGGGCGACGATGTCGCGCCGGGTCGGGTCGGCGAGGGCCGCGAAGACCTTGGACAACTGGTCCGCCACGCTAAGACTCCTGTTCAACCGGATAGTTGAACAGTACGGAGCCAGGATCTCTTCGTCAACCATTCGGTTGAGCACGGATGACGCTCGGCCGGCTCTCGGTGGCCGGCGCCAGGCTCAGCGCTGGCGCGCCACCAGATCTCGCACCGCCACGCGCGGGCCGGTATAGAACGGCACCTCGTCGCGCACGTGCAGCCGGGCTCGGGACGCGCGCAGTTCGCGCATGAGGTCGACGATGCGGTGCAACTCGTCGGCCTCGAAGGCGAGCACCCACTCGTAGTCGTTCAGCGCGAACGAGGCGATGGTATTCGCCCGCACATCGGGATACTCGCGCGCCATCCGGCCGTGCTCGACGAGCATCCCCCGCCGCTCGGCGTCATCGAGCAGGTACCAGTCGTAGGAGCGCACGAACGGGTACACGCACACGTAACCGGCGGGCTCCTCGTTAGCCATGAACGCCGGCACGTGGCTCTTGTTGAACTCCGCCGGCCGGTGCAGCGCGGCCACCGACCACACGGGGCGCAGGTGCGCGCCCCATGCCGTGCGCAGCAGCGCGTGGTAGGCCGACTGCAGCGCCTCGATCGTCTCCGCGTGCCACCACACCATGACGTCGGCATCGGCGCGCAGCCCCGCGACGTCGTAGGTGCCGCGCACCACAATGTTCTCGGCGGCGAGTTTGGCGTACAACTCCTCGACCTCGGCGGCCATCGCGTCGCGGTCGCCGTCGCCGAGCGGCTCGGCGACGGCGAACACCGACCACATCGCGTATCGGATGGTGTCGTTGATCTCGCGGATCCGCGCCGCCCCCGACTTCCCGGGCGTGGCTTGTCGGGTGTCGCTCATCGTGGTGCTCCTCCTCGGATGCCGGCGGGCAGCGGATGCCGCTCGGCATCCGACCCGTGGGTGGTCAGGTAATGCACGACCTCGGATGCTGCCCGCCGTGCCGACCCGACGACCGCCGGCACCCCCACACCGTCGTAGACCGCACCGGCAACCGCCAGCCCGGGTACGGACGTGACGTCGGCGCGGACCTCGGCCACCGCCTCGACATGGCCGACGGCGTACTGGGGCAGGCCGCCACCCCAGCGCTGGACATGCGCGTCGGCGACGGGCGGAACCGGACGGCCAAGCGCGCCGGCCACCTCACGCACGGCGACCTCCACGAGGTCGCCGTCGTCGCGCTGGAGCACCGTCTCCTCGCCGGCGCGCCCGATCGACGCGCGCAGGTGGACGACCTCCGCGGACAGCGCCCCAGCCCACGCCCACTTCGACCCGCTGAAGGTCGCCCCCTTCACGACCCAGCCCTCGACCGACGGCACGAGGAAGCCGGATCCGGGCAGCGCGCCGAGGCCGACCCGCTCCACGGCCAGGGAGACGACGGCACTGGAGGCGGTCCGAACATCGCCCAGGAGTCGCGCCGCGACCGGCGCGTGCCCGGCGAGGAGTCGCGCAGCCGGTGCCGCCGGCACACAGAGCACGACCGCGTCGGCCTGGACCGCCTCTGGCGCCGCGGCCGACCCCACGACGAGCCGCCATCCGGATGACGTCCGCTCCAGCCCGCGCACTGCCGCACCGGTGCGCACGTTTCCCCCGCGCCGCTCCACCTCGGCCGCGACGAGCGCGGGTAGCCGACCCAGCCCGCCGCGCATCCCCACGAACGGCGGGCGGGGAGCCCTCGTCGGACCCTGCGCGCTCGGGGGTGGCACATCGAGGAGACTCGCGCCACGAATCGCCTTCTCCCACAACGCCGGCATGGTGGCGCGCAACGACAGGTGGGCGGGATGCCCGGCGTACACCCCACCGAGCAACGGCGCGACGAGGCGGTCGACGACAGCGCTGCCGAGCCGCGCGCCGACGTACTCACCGACCGACACATCGGCACCGAGCGACCCTCCGCGCCAGGCCCGTTCGTCGATGGCGCGGGCGACCTCGTCATCGGTGAGCAACCCGCGGGCAAGGCCCGGATCGCTCGGCACGCCCATCACCGTGCCCCGGGGCAACGGGTGGAGCGCACCGCGGCTCCAGACGGAGGCCGACGTCGTAACGGGCGCGACCAGGTCGTGTGATGCGCCGACCCGGGTCGCGAGGTCGGTGACCTCGTGCCGGGTGGAGAGCACGGCCTCCGCACCGACATCGACCGGGCGACCGGCGACCTCGGCGAGGCGCAGCGCGCCACCGATCCGATCGCTCCCCTCGAGCACCGTAACGCCGGCTCCCGGAGCGATCTCGAGGATCTCGAGGGCAGCGGCCAGCCCGGCGATTCCGCCCCCGACGACGACCGCTCGGGAGCCGGCGGGCGCGAAGCGGGGCATGGCTTCAGGGTCTCACGCACGCCCCGCCCGCCACCGCCACCCCGGCAGGCCGTGGGCGGGACAAGGCGATTCCGTAACACCAGGGGATGCGCCGGCCCGGCGGATGTCGGCCCGCACCCGAACAGCGCGGCCCGGCATCCGCCGAGGTCACCTCGCGGAGACCTCGTGGACGAGGTCGACAATGCGGGTGAGCACTCCAGGATCAGTGTCAGGCAGGACCCCATGGCCGAGGTTGAACAGGTGGCCAGGCGCCGCGCGGCCTTCGGCCACGATCTCGCGCACCCGACGCCCGACGGCATCCCACGGGGCGAACAGCAGCGCCGGGTCGAGGTTTCCCTGTAGCGCCCAACGACCCCTGGTCCGCGCGAGCGCGTCGGCAAGCGACACCCGGAAGTCGACCCCGACCACCTCCGCCCCAGCCTCGCCCAAGAGCGGCAGCAACTCGCCGGTGCCGACCCCGAAGTGGATCCGCGGCACGTCGAGGTCGGCGACCGCGGCGAGCGCCGCAGCCGAGTGCCGCTGCACGTATCGGGTGTAGTCGGCGCGGCTGAGCACCCCAGCCCAGGAGTCGAAGACCTGGACCGCTGACGCGCCCGCCTCGACCTGCACGCGCAGGAACGCCCCGGAAATGCGGGCCAGCCGCTCACAGAGCTCGTGCCACAGCGCCGGGTCGCCGTGCATCAGCGCCTTGGTGTGTTCGTGGTTCTTCGATGGTCCGCCCTCGACGAGGTACGAGGCGAGCGTGAACGGCCCCCCGGCGAAGCCGATCAGCGGAGTCCCGCCCAGTTCAGCGGTCAGCAGCCGCACCGACTCGGTGATGTCGGGCAGGTCTTCGGGTACGAGGTCGCGCAGCGCGGCCAGGTCGGCGTGGCTGCGCACCGGCCGCGCGACGACCGGCCCCACGCCAGGCACGATGTCGAGGTCGACACCGACGGCGGCGAGCGGGACGACGATGTCGGAGAACAGAATTGCCGCGTCGACGCCGTGACGGCGTACCGGCTGCAGGGTGATCTCGGTGACGAGGTCGGGGCGGCGGCAGGACTCGAGCATCCCGACGCCGGCACGTACCCTGCGGTACTCCGGCAGCGACCGGCCTGCCTGCCGCATGAACCAGACCGGGGTATGTGGCACAGCGAGACCGCGGGTGGCGCGTATGAGTACCGAGTCGGTCGCGGACGGGCTGGATGACGCACCGCGCCCAGGTGCCCTGGTGCCGGTGGCGTGGTGGGTCGTCACAGCGGGCCATCCTCCCATCCGGAGCCGACCGCACCATCTACCGGGCGATGACCGCCGCCCCGA
>JBOFJB010000228.1:0-4838 GCA_051650465.1 Dermatophilaceae bacterium
CTGTACGCCGCCGCCCACGCACTCGAGCTGGCCCCGATCACCATCAGCCGAACCGAACGCGGAAAGTTCGTCACTCCCGAGATCGTCACCCGCTACCGCGAATGGCTACAGACCGCTTGACATCCATAGGAGCTTCAGACCCCTCCGACCGCCGGCGAATCAGCGGGTTCACGCGGTGACCCGGGTCTGCCGCCGGTCGGCTACCGATCGCCGTGTCGACCCGGAGTCAGGGTCCGAGCGACCTCCGGGCGTCGGCGAGCAGGAGATAGAGATGCAGTGGGTCGGTCGGTGACGGTGCGAATCCCGACGACCAGTAGAAGCCCGCGGCCCGCTCGTGGAGGGCGTGCACGAGCACCATCCGCACGCCGACGCGGTCGGCAGCAGCGAGCGTCGACAGGATCGCATCGCGCACGAGGAGGCGGCCGAGCCCAGCACCCTGGCACTTCGTGGCGATAGCGAGACGACCGAGGAGAACGGCAGGCACCGGATCGGGTGCGTTGCGGCGGACCCTTCCCGGTAGCTCGGCATGCGAGACCGCGACCGCGACCGCGACCGCTGACAGCGTGTAGTAGCCGATGACGGTGTCGGTACCGCCCTCGACGCAGACGTAGCAGCGGGCATGTCCGGCAACGTGGTTGGCGAGAGCGCGATTTGTCAGGTAGCGGTCCAGCGAGGGCTCTCCGGAGTCGAAGCCCGCAGTGTTGTCAGCAGCATCGATCGGACGCGGTTGTTCGGGATTCATCAGCCTCGGTCCCAGGGCGCCCGTCCGCCGAGGATCTCGGCCAGCTCCGGAACCCGCTTAGCCGGGCGATCGAGAATGGCAGAGAACTCAGCCCAGGCCGCGGCGTCCAGCCGGAAGACCCGTCGATCGGCGAGGGTGTCCTCGGCACGAGTGACTGCCGCCATGGTGACGAACTCGGTCAGCGACTGACCGGCGACCGAGGCCGCGTCCCGGATCAGAGCATCCTGATCCGGGGTGAGTCGCATCGCGAGACGTGCGGCCTTACGACGGGCGGCGTCAGTTGTCGTAGTCACAGGTCTAGCGTACGCCTGTTGGGCAAACAGCGGGCGAACCGGTCAGTGCACATGCGGCTCCGTGGTTCGGACACCGGTTCACCACCGTCATCCAAGCAGGTCAGGTGTCGGTCGTCCGGTCGGCCGACTCGCGGCCCCGCATGCGCTCGATCGCCGCGGCGAGCGGGTCGAGGTCGTTGTCGACCGTGTCGCGGATGATCGCCGTGTCGGTCATGAAGTAGCGGTGCGCCAGGTGGTCGCGCATGCGCGCGATCTGTCGCCACGGCACCTCCGGCTCGGTGGCCGTCACGTCGCTGCTGAGCGACTTCACGGCCTCGCCGATCTCGAGCAGACGAATCCGGATGGCGTCGGTCACGAGGCCGTCGGTCATCGGTCCGCGCTCGACGTGGGTGCGAATCGCCTCGATCGCCGCCGTGATGTCGTCGAGGCGGTCGGCGTCGAAACGGCTCACAGCGCGATCAGGTCCGGCTCGACGCGAGCGCGAACACTGTCCTTCAGGCTGGATTGAGAAACGAGATCCACCTCGACGCCGAGAATGTCCTCGAGTTCGGCCTGGATGCCGGCGATGGCGAACAGTCCGATGCCGGGGGGAAAATCAACGAGGAGATCCACGTCGCTGCCCTCGTGGTCCTCGCCGCGCGCCACGCTTCCGAACACACCCGCGCTGCGGATGCCGTGCCGTCTCAGCACCTCACGTAACTGCACGCGGTGCGCGGACACCAGCCGGCCGGTCGGGCCGCTGAGCAGCTCGACAACCGGGGCCACGGTGCTCGTCACGACTCAATCGTAACGAGCAACGACCGGATCGACGGGAACCCCATGGCCATGCGTGGTCACGACCGAACGCGGCCGGGGCGCCATCCGTCATCCGGATGGCGCCCCGCCGATCGTGCTGGACCCGAAGGCAACTCAGATGTCGAAGTACATCTCGAACTCGTGCGGGTGCGGGCGGAAGCGGATCGGGTCGACCTCGTTCTTGCGCTTCCAATCGATCCAGGTCGCGATGAGGTCGGCGGTGAACACGTCACCCTCGAGAAGGAACTCGTGGTCGGCCTCGAGGGCGTCGAGCACCTCGGGCAGCGAGCCGGGCACCTGGCCGATGGCTTCGTGCTCCTCGGGCGGCAGCTCGTAGAGGTCCTTGTCGACCGGCTCCGGCGGCTCGATCCGATTGCGGATGCCGTCGAGACCGGCCATCAACTGCGCGGCGAAGCAGAGGTACGGGTTCGACGACGGGTCCGGCACCCGGAACTCGATGCGCTTGGCCTTCGGGTTGTCGCCGGTGATCGGGATACGCACGCACGCCGAGCGGTTACGCGCCGAGTAGACGAGGTTGACCGGGGCCTCGTAGCCCGGCACGAGCCGGTGGTAACTGTTCACCGTGGGGTTGGTGAACGCGAGCAGCGCCGGCGCGTGCTTGAGCAGGCCGCCGATGTACCACCGCGCCATGTCGGAGAGGCCGCCATAGCCGCGCTCGTCGTAGAACAGCGGCGCGCCGTCCTTCCAGAGTGACTGGTGGGTGTGCATGCCGGAGCCGTTGTCACCGAAGATCGGTTTCGGCATGAACGTCGCCGTCTTGCCGGTCTCCCAGACGGTGTTCTTGACGACGTACTTGAACTTCATGATGTCGTCGCCGGCGCCGAGCAGCGTGTTGAACCGGAAGTTGATCTCCTGCTGGCCCGCCGTGCCGACCTCGTGGTGGCTGCGCTCCACGGTGATGCCGACGTCGGCCAGGCCGAGGCAGATCTTGTCGCGGGTGTCGGCAAAGTGGTCGACCGGCGGCACCGGGAAGTAGCCACCCTTGTAGCGGGTCTTGTAGCCGCGGTTGCCGCCCTCCTCGGTACGGCCGGTGTTCCACGCGGCCTCGACCGAGTCGATGAAGTAGTAGCCGGCGTTCGCCTTCGTCTCGAAGCGCACGTCGTCGAAGATGTAGAACTCGGCCTCGGCACCGAAGTAGGCGGTGTCGGCGATGCCGGTCGACTTCAGGTGCGCCTCCGCCTTGGCAGCGATGTTGCGCGGGTCCCGGGCGTACGGCTCGCCGGTGAACGGGTCGACGATCGAGAAGTTCATCACGAGGGTTTTCTCCTCGCGGAACGGGTCGACGTAGGCCGTCGTGGGGTCGGGGATCAACTTCATGTCCGACTCGTGGATGGCCTGGAAGCCGCGGATCGAGGACCCGTCGAACATCTGGCCGTTGATGAAGAAGTCCTGGTCGACAGTCTCGGCCGGCACGTTGAAGTGCTGCATGATGCCGGGCAGATCGCAGAATCGGATGTCGACGAACTTCACCTTCTCGGCCTCGATGAAGGCGAGAACCTCGTCAGCAGAACTGAACACGCTGAACCTCCTGGTTCGGTGTCGGGGCTGACGGTGCAGCCTGGGGGAGTCGGTTGCCGACCGTAGGTCGATGCGGTTACCCGGCCATGACCCAAGTGTTTCGCCGGCGTAACGCGAGCCTCCGTGTCGGGCGGCCACACGTCTCTAGTTCCTGCGCGGGCCCGTCCGGGCAGGCGCTCTGCCCACACGACAGGTGGGCCGAGCAGGACGCGTCCGACCTACAGTGATGGTCGTGCCCCGCCCCGACCCCGACGCCGCACCGAGCGCGCCACCGAACGCCTCGTTGCTCCGCCGTGTCGGGGCGGTGCTGGTGGACTGGCTGCTCTGTCAACTCGTCGTCATCGGGTTGTTGGGTATCGATACGGGTCGTGGGGGAGTGGCCGCATTCGCGCCGCTCGGCGTGTTCGCGCTCGTCAACCTGGTGCTCGTCTCGACGCTCGGCTCCACTGTCGGGCACCGACTGTTCGGCCTACAGGTGTGGCAAGCGAGAAGCGGTCGCTTCCCCCTCCAGGTGCTGGTACGCACGGGCCTGCTCTGCCTTTTCATCCCCGCGGTGCTCACGGGGCGCGACGGTCGCAGCCTGCACGACGTCGCCGCAGGCACCCGAATCGTGCACGTTTCGGCCGGCCGACAGATCACACCTGACGTCCGCGGATGACGAGCACGCCGCCGCCACCGCGCGAGGCGCGTCGCGTCATCCGGTGCAGTTCACCTGCCGCGCAACGCTTTACGGTCGGGTCGAGTACGCATCGGGTCCATTCCCTTGGGCACCGGTGGCCGCAGTCCGCCGAGCGACCTCAGCCGCTTGTTCACCACCGACGTCTCGGCTTTGCTGAGCACCGGCTTCAACCGGGTGAGCCGCCAGGAGAGTTTGCGCACCGGCACCTGGTCGGTGCCGTCACCGGCGACCCACAGGTGCACCGGGACCCCGGGAGCGACCCGAGTGACCTTCTTCTCCTCCTGGCGGAGCAGTTTCTGCACCCGCGCCGACGGGCCCTCCCCGATGAGCACGACGCCAGGCCGGCCGAGGGCCCGGAACACCATGGCGGCACCGGCCAGGTCGGTGGCCTTCACGCCGCGGGCTCCCTCGACGGCCACCGGTTCCTGTGACACGTACCAGCCTCGCCGGCCCAAGCCCGACAGCGCCGCACCGGTGGCACCGGCCTGCCCGTCGAGGGCGGAGTACATGGCCCGGTTGCCGCGGCGGTTCATCACGATGGTCGCGGCGAGCAGCGCCGACGGCACCGCGAGAATGGCGAGGTAGAAAACCCAGGGGCTGCCGAGCAGGAGGCCGACCCCGACAAGGACGCCGGCGGTGAGCAGCGCCGCAAACAGCATCCACCAGCCGAGGCGCTTGTCCAGGCTGCGGATGGCGCGGTACGCCTGTCGGATCTCGGCGAGACGGCCGGGCTTCTTCTCTGGCTGGTCGGACACGGGCGGCACAGGCTCCTGGCTGGCGGGTGGGCACC
>JBOFJB010000229.1:0-3070 GCA_051650465.1 Dermatophilaceae bacterium
GGGCGCGCACGCGGGCGACGGCCGACGACGACCGCGGCGGACAGCACGACCCCGAACCCGACCAGTTGGGCCGGGCCGAGCCGCTCGCCGAGGAGGAGCACCCCGAGCAGGACGGACACCACCGGGATGAGGTAGGTGACGGTCGTCGACACGATGGCGCCGGCTCCGCGGGCGACGTCGTACTGGAACAGGTAAGCCACGCCGGTGCCGACCACGCCGAGCACCACCGTGCAGGCCACCGCCAGCCACACCGGGTGCTCGGCCGACGCCGCACCGGGAGCCAACGACCACGGCGCGGCAACACGCTCACGGCTCGACCACCACCAGCCGAGCCATACCGGCAGCACCAGTACCGCACCGCACACCAGCAGCGCCGCCGGCTGGCTCAGCCCGCCGAGGTCCGCATCGGCGAGGTACCTGCGATTCCAGACCCACCCGACGCCGTAGCACGACGCGGCCGCGAGGATGACGGCGAAGCCGACCGGGTCGGGGCGGCCGGTGATATTCCACGGCTCGGCGATGACCACTACCCCAGCGAACCCGGCGACTACGGCGGCCAGCCGGGTGCCGGTGAGCCGGTCGGCCGGCAGCAGCACTAGCCCGACGAGGACCGCGACGATCGGGGTGGCCGCGTTCCCGATCCCGGCGAGCGCCGAACTCACCCGGGTCTCGCCGACCGCGAACCCGGTGAACGGCAGCACGGTGAGGAACACCGAGCAGAACGCCAGATGCGCCCACACCCGGCGCCGGCGCGGCAGGTGCGCACCCGTCATCCGCAACAGCATCAGCAGGACCGCCGCACCGGCGACGATGCGCAGCGTGGAGATCTGCACCGGATGCAGCGCGGCAAGGCCCACCTTCATCAGCAGGAAACTCGAGCCCCAGATCAGCGCGAGGGCGAGGTACTTGGCCTGCCACGGCAGGCGGGGGCGGGTCGTCATCGGTTACGTCTCCTCGGTCAGCCGGCGCGCGGTGTCGAGCGCCTGACGTGAAACGTCGCGGGCCGTACCGGGTGTGAGCGCGGCGAGACCGCAAGCGGGCGTCACCACGAGTGCCGCGAGCGCGTCGACGCCCAGCCCGGCCCGCTCGAGACCGTCGACCACGGCGCGGTGTGCCACGGCGGCCGACCCTGTTCCGTTGGTAGGCAGTACCCCGGCCCACACCGCGGTGCCCGCCTCGATCGTGACGGCGACCGACTCCCAGCGGGCGGGCGAGGCCGTGCTGAGGTCGACCGCGATCGCGGTCGCTTCGGCCGAGCGCAACAGTGCCAGCGGCGCGGCCGGGTGGCAGGAGTGGATGACGGTATGTCCGTCGTGCGCGGCAGTCACCTCGCGCAGGCCCGCCACGACCACGGGCTCGTCGACGGCGCGTACTCGGCCGTAACCCGACGCCGTGGGCAGCGAGCCTTCGAGCACCGCGTTCACCGACGGCTCGTCGAGTTGGAGCACGACCTCGGCACCGGGGACGAGGCGGCGCACATCCGCGACGTGCCCGCGGATCCCCTCCGCGAGAGACGCGATGAGGTCGGCCGTCGCGCCGGGGTCGGTGACGACCCGCTCGCCGCGCGGCAACTGGAGGGTGGCCGCGAGGGTGAACGGCCCGCAGACCTGCACCTTGAGCGGGCCGGTGTACCCGTCGTACGCCTCGGCGAGTTCGTCGAGGTCCTCCCGCAGCAGGGCAGCGGTGCGGGTGGCGTCCCGGCCCGGACGGTCGACGAGCCGCCATCCGCTCGGCTGGAGGTCGACCGGCAGGTCGACGAGCAGCCCGGCCCCGCGCCCGATGATGTCGGCACCCGGCCCACGCGCCGGTGTCTCTGGGAGGTAGGGGATGCCGAGACCGTCACCGTCGATCAGCAGGTCCCGCACGGTGCGGATCGCCTCGCGGCTCGACCGGCCCGGCCAGGACCCGATCCCGGTCGCGCGCACGAGGCGGGGTGCGTCATCCGGCACCGGCGCCGGTGTCGCATCGCCGGCCGGGTCGCGGCCAGCGGGTGCGTGCTGGTGGTGGCGGAGCCCGGCGCGCGCTACCCCGCCGGACGACGGGCCGGTCACGGCGCCGACCTCGCGACGAGGGCGCGCACCGACGCCGGCACCTCGGTGCCGGACTCGACGCTCCACCCGGCCGGTTCCGGATCGCCGGCGATGGTGCGCAACGGCACGACGCCGCACCAGGCGTCGGTCGGCTCCTCGGGTGGCGTGGGGCCGCCGGTGCGCGTCTTGAGCAGCCATCGTCCATCGGTGATCGGGAGGGCGATGGCGAGGGTGGCGGCGAGTTCTTTACGGGTGGACGCGCCGACCTCGCCGACCCGGCCGGGGATGAGGCGGTCGGACAACGTCTGCAGCGCACGTTCCTGCTCGGCGGCGGACAGCGTGCCGAGTTCGCCGTTGAGGACCGCCGAGCGGTAGTTGGCCGAGGATTCGAAGGTGGAGTGCGCGACGACGATCCCGTCGAGGAGGGTGACGGCGAAGGCCGCCGGCGCCCCGGCCGCGACCCGGCGAAGCGCGCCAGCGCCGGTCGAGCCGTGGAGCAGGACGCGGTCACCGTCGCGGGCGAAGAGCATCGGCACGGTGAGCGGACGGCCGTCGACGACCGTGGCGAGCGTGCCGTGTACCGCCTCGTCGAGCAGCGCGTCGAGGGCGGCGCGGTCGGTGACGCCGCGGTCGGCGTGCCGAGTGAGCCGTTCGACGCCCTGGGTGCGGCCGGCGTACCCCGTTCCGGGACAGGGAGTCTCGGGGACCATCCGCGCTGTCGAGGCCGGGTAGCGCTGGAGCGCGTCATCGGTGCGTAGCGGGCGTGGCACGAGTTCGCCGCCGCAGTTCGGGCAGACCCGCTCGAGGTGCTCGGCGCACCCGGCGCAGAAGGTGCATTCCAGCAAGCACACCACCGCGCCCACCTCGTCGGCGGGGAGGTCGGTGCTGCAGCATTCACAGTCGGGCCGCATCTGAAGTCCGCTCACGGCATCGTCCTCTCGTCCATGTCGGATAGTCCACACCATCGAACTGGCTCGGGCCGAGATCCAGTTCGGGTGCATTCGACAGGACCAGTATGGTGGCTGGATGCCGCGCACGGC
>JBOFJB010000230.1:0-3413 GCA_051650465.1 Dermatophilaceae bacterium
CCCTCCTTCATCGAGATCGAGTTGACGATCGGCTTGCCCTGGGTGACCTTCAGGCCGGCCTCGATGACCTCCCACTTGCTGGAGTCGACCATGAGCGGCACCCGGCAGATGTCGGGCTCGCCGGCCACCAGCTTGAGGAAGCGGTCCATGGTGGCGACGCCGTCGATCATCCCCTCGTCCATGTTGACGTCGATGATCTGCGCGCCGCCCTCCACCTGCTGGCGGCCGACGCCGAGGGCGGCGCCGAAGTCCTGCTCCTGGACGAGCCGCCGGAACCGCGCGGACCCGGTGATGTTCGTGCGCTCGCCGACGTTGACGAACAGGCTGTCCTCGTCGACGACGAGCGGTTCCAGCCCGGACAGGCGCAGCGCGGGCGCGACCTGTACGGGGAGCCGCGGCGCGGCATCCGAGGCGGCCTTGGCGATGGCCGCGATGTGGTCGGGGGTGGTGCCGCAGCACCCGCCCACGACGTTCACCAGGCCGGATGACGCGAACTCCCCGACCACCTCGGCCATCGCCTCGGGCGTCTCGTCGTACTCGCCGAACGCGTTGGGGAGCCCGGCGTTGGGGTGCGCGCTGACGAAGCAGTCGGCGAGGCGCGAGAGCTCGGCCACGTAGGGCCGCAGGTCGGACGCACCGAGTGCGCAGTTCAGCCCGATCGAGAGCGGCCGGGCGTGCCGCACCGAGTACCAGAACGCCTCGGTGACCTGGCCGGAGAGCGTGCGCCCCGACGCGTCGGTGATGGTGCCCGAGATCATCACCGGCCAGCGCCGGCCGTGCTCCTCGAAGAGCGTCTCGAGCGCGTACACCGCCGCCTTGGCGTTGAGGGTGTCGAAGATGGTCTCGACGAGCAGGGCATCGGCCCCGCCGTCGACCAGACCGCTGGCCTGCTCGTGGTACGCCTCGGCGAGCTCGTCGAAGGTGACGTTGCGGGCGCCCGGGTCGTTGACGTCCGGTGAGATGGATGCGGTGCGGTTGGTCGGGCCGAGGGCGCCGAGCACCCAGCGCGGCCGGTCGGGTGTGCACTCGGTCATCGCGTCGGCCTCGGCCCGGGCCAACGAGGCCGCGGCGGCGTTCAGCTCGTAGCCGAGCGAGGCCATCCCGTAGTCGGCGAGCGAGATGCGCTGCGCGTTGAACGTGTTGGTCTCGACCAGGTCGGCGCCGGCCTCCAGATACGCCCGGTGGATCGACCGGATGACGTCCGGCTGGGTGAGCGACAGTAGGTCGTTGTTGCCGGCCAGGTCGCTGTCGTGCTCGGCGAACCGCTCGCCGCGGTAGTCGGCCTCGGAGAGCCCGGCCGCCTGGATCATCGTGCCCATCGCCCCGTCGAGCACGAGCACGCGCTCGCGCAGGGCAGCGGTGAGCTGTTCGGTGGCGTCGGGGCGATGCTGGAGGGTCACGAGTGGCGTCCTGGACGTGGGCTGCTTCGGTGGGGGAGCGCTGCCCTCAAGTATGCCGTCCTGGTCACGTAGGGTTTCGGCCGTGTCCGACTCGCCGCCACCGCCGGCGGGTGCGCTGCGCCTCGGGTCGGTCACCGGGGTGCCGGTCTACCTCGACCGCACCTGGCTGCTGCTCGGCGCGTTCATCGCGTGGAGCGGCTGGACCACCGGTCGCGGCCTCGGCACCGGGACGGCGATCGCGTACGCCGCCTGGCTGGTCGTCGCCATCCTCGTCGCGGTGCTGGTCCATGAGGCCGCGCACGCGGTGTCGGCGCGACTGCTCGGGTTCCGGGTGCACCAGATCGTCGCCACCCTGTGGGGCGGGCACACCGCCTACGACGGCACCGGCACCACCCCCGCCCGGCACGCGGCGGTCGCGCTGAGCGGGCCTGCCGCCAACGCGGTGCTCGCCGCGGTCGGCTACGCCGCCACCGAGACACTGCCGTACCCGTCATCCGAGTTCGCCTGGTCGTTCTTCGTGATGAACCTGCTGCTCGCCGTGTTCAACCTGCTGCCCGGGCTGCCGCTCGACGGCGGCGCCGCGGTGCAGGCCCTGGTCTGGGCGCTCAGCGGGCGGCGCGACCTCGGGCTGGTGGTCGCCGGCTGGGTCGGCCGGGTCGTCGCGGTCGGGGTGGTGCTGGTCTTCACCGTGCGGCCGGTCGTGCGCGGCAACCCCGACCTGCTGCCGCTCGTGCTCTCGCTGGTGATGGCCTGGATCCTCTGGAGCGGGGCCACCGCCGCCATCCGCCGGGCCCCGCTCGAACGGCTGGTCGCCACGATCCGGGTTGCCGAGCTGCTCGAGCCGGCCGCCGTCGTCCCGCCGTCGACCCCGGTCGGGCAGGTGGCCGCCTCCGAGGCGGTGATCCTCGCACCCGACGAACGCGGCCGTCCGGCCCTGGTGCTGCCGCGCGGCGGCGACGACGGCGTCGACCTGCGTGCCATCCCTCCCGGTACGCCGGTGTCCTCGCTCCTGGTGCGGCTCCCGGAGGAGTCGCTCGTCGACCTCGCGCCCGGTGCCGACGCCGAGCAGGTGCTGCGGGCCATGGCCGTCGGCGCACGTGGGCTCGTCGTCGTGCTCGACCAGGGCGCCCTGCGCGGCGTGGTCACCGCGGCACGCCTCGACGCCGTGGCTCGCAGCGTCCTGGGGCGCACGCGCACGTCGTGACCCGCCGGGCCCCGGACCGGCCCCGCCCGTCCCGAGCGGTTCAGCGGGCGAGCGCCACCGGCACGGCCAGGGCTCCGAACCGCGCCACCCGCCCGGCCAGGGCGCACCCGAGGAACAACGAAAGCGGAGTGCGACGGATGCCGGCCGCGACGGAGGTGACCGCGAGGGGCGGCACCCCGACCGACGCACTCGCCAGCACGACGCCTGCGGCCGGCGCCCGGCGGTCGAGGAGGGCGAGGCTCCGCGTTCCGAGGTCGCCCACGCGGCGTCGGAACGACGACGTCGACGGCGACCGTACCCGTCGCGACCGGCCGGCCCGGGTGCGGTGACCGGCCCGGAGCGAGCGCCCCCGCCGCGCCGCGAGGAAGAACGCGACCTTGCCGACCGCCTGGCCACCGGCCAGGGCGACGACCAGGGCGACGCGCATGCCCGTCCCGTTCACGGTGGCGACGCTCGCCACGAGGAACGCCTCCGCGTTGACGACGGGGACCAGTGCGGACAGCGCTCCGACGCCGAGGGCGAGGAGCACCGGGAGTACACCGACGCTCAGGTCGGACACGACGACCGCCCGTCCCGGAGGAGGCGGAGGACGCGGTGTGCCGACCACGCCTTGACCGTCGTGACCGCCACCGCCGCGACGGTGGCGGCGACGACCTGGCCGGAGACGACCAGCACGACGACCGCGGCGGTGTTGGTCGCCTTCGCGACCGGTGACCAGTTCAGCCGGTGGACCACGGCGTCGACCCGGCCGAAGTCGTTGGGCCCGGAGATCGGCCAGTGCAGGAACGCCAGGCTCAGGAGTGAGTCGA
>JBOFJB010000231.1:0-1617 GCA_051650465.1 Dermatophilaceae bacterium
AGGCGCTGCTGTCCAGGTACACGACCGCCACGTGGCCCGCCGTCAACGACGAAGTTCGCCGACCAGCTCCGACACCGGTCGGCGCGCCTTCACCCGGCGTTCGGCCGTCGCCTTCGGTCGCACCGCCCGACGTGGTGCGGCGATGACGCCGTCCCGGGTCAACTGCTCCAGGAGCGGAGCCGAGTCGACCGCGACCAGACGAGCGACCGGAGTTCCCCGGTCGGTCACCACGACCTCCTCGCCATCGCGAGCTCTCCCGATCCAGTCGGACAGCTCTGATCTCAGGACACTCACGGCGACATCCAATCGCACAATTGTACAAGGCAGCGGCCTCTCGCTGTACATCACGCCGAACGCTCGGCTCGGACCACGCGACTCACCATCTTTTCGCCGCTGCCGCTTCCCACCGGACAGCATCGTGAGCGGCTGGCCGAACGCGCGGATGTCACTGCCACTGACCTCATGACCGCCGCCGCCATCACCGAGGAGGGTGCTGCGGCCGTCAGGTCGGCGACACGACCTGCAGGCCGCGCTCCCGGGCGGCGTCGGCGAGCCGGTCGTTGTACGTGAGCAGGGCGTCGACGTCCTCACCGACGAGCAGCGCGGTGGCGAGATGGATCGCGTCGAGTGAGCGCAGGCGCGGGTCGGCCAACCGGCCGGCCGACTCGATGACGGCATCGCCGATCTCGACGACCTCCACCTCGCTCAGCACGACGTCGACCTGAGGTAGCCGCAGGGGCGCCCGCCGCAACGTGCCGCGCCTGGCCTCGACCTGCAGTAGCGCACTGGACACCAGCGCGGGGTCGCGGTCGAGATAGTGCTGAAGTGCCGGCGTCGTGTCGTCCGGAAAGATCACTCTCAGTAGCGCGGAGGTGTCGATATAGATCAATACCGCTCCTCGTCGCGCATGCGGATGAGCTCCTCGTACGGCGAGCTCTCACCGGGCTCGGGCGGTGCGGGCGGCCCCAGCTCCTCGAGAACGGCGCGGATCCCGCGACCTTGCGCCCGGCGAACCTGTCCGGCGGCGACCAGCCGCTCGAAGGTCGTCCTCGGCTCCTCCGCCGGAACCAGATAGGCCACGAGCTTGCCGCGTCGGGTCACCGGCACCCGGATGCCGTGCTCGGCCATGTCCACGTAGCGCGAGGCATCCTGACGGAGCTCGCGGATGCCGATGCTCTCGGGCTCACCCATGGTGAGAGAGTAGCACCTTGGTGCTACCTAGGGTCGTCACTCGCTCGACTCCCGTACCCCTCCGGCTCGCGGGCAGGAACGAGGTAGGCCACCCCTCCCCTCGCACGGTGATCGACCCCCGTGCACCGGCCTTCATCCGGGTGGCTGGCCGATCCGCGACTCGCGCGGGTCGCGGATCCCGGCGTCAGCGGGCGATGTACTCGGCGAGGTGCCGGCCGGTGAGGGTCGAGCGGTCCGCCACGAGGTCGGCGGGCGCCCCCTCGAACACCACCCGCCCGCCGTCGTGGCCGGCACCGGGGCCGAGGTCGACGACCCAGTCGGCGTGCGCCATGACCGCCTGGTGGTGCTCGATGACGACCACCGACTTTCCCGAGTCGACCAGCCGGTCGAGCAACCCGAGCAGCTGCTCCACGTCGGCGAGGTGCA
>JBOFJB010000232.1:0-4059 GCA_051650465.1 Dermatophilaceae bacterium
CCCACCGCAGCACGCTCTCGGCGATGGAGGGCACCGCCTGCACGAGCGCGGTGAGTTGGCTGACGAGCAGGCTGCCGAACGCCGCGAGGAACCCGCCGACCGCCAGCAACGCACCGATCAACACCACCGCGGTGGCCGCGGGGCGCGGCATCCACCGGGTGAGCCGGGCGACCGCGGGTTCCATGGCGAGCGCGACAAACCAGGCCATGATCACGTAATAGACGGTGCCGCTGCCGCGCCACAGGACGAAGCCGACGAACAGGGTGACCAACACGACGGCGACGACCAGCCAGGTACGGCGCCACAGCCCTCGCTCGCGGATGCCCGGCGAACCAGGTTCGGCAGTGTCCATGCATCCCAACCTAGAGAAGCGTCGATCCGGATGTCACGACGGGAGTGGCGGCCGTCGCCCGCGAACACCGGCCGGGTCGCCGGGGAACGCGACTGCGGTCACGTCGGTTCCTCGGCATCGAGGACGGCCATCGCGCGATACACGTCGACGCCGTCGACCTGCGGCGTGCGTTCCTCGACGGCACGCAGGTGGGCGAGGAAGTCCGGCTCCGGGCTCAACCGGTGCTCGCGCAGGTAATACGCGACGGCATCCGCCCAGATCCATGCGCCGTCGGTACGCAACGCGGTCGGCACCTGGTCGCCGCGGTCGGGATCCCACCGGTCGGGCACCGATGTCGGCGACTCGATGAGGATCGTCCCGCCGTCGAGGTAGCGCAGCAGACGTTTGCGCTCGGCGGCGCCCTCGATGAGTGGGTGGTCCGGGTCGAAGCCGGGTGACTCGTCGCTGCCCCCGTGGTCGAAGGTGCGGGCCAGCGCCGGGACCCGCTCGCGCGAGTGCGCCCACAGCAGCCGGCCGGCATCCCGCGCGCTGCGGGTGTAGGGCGTGATCCGGTCACCGGTGGCGTAGCACTCGACCTGCGGTACCGGCTCGCCGGCACCGGCCGCAGCAGCCGAACGCGTAGCCGCGGCGATATCGGCTGCCACCTCGTACGGGCGTGCCGGCGAGGCCACCTCGACGACGACGACCCGCCGCGGCTCGGGCCACGGCCGGCCACCCGGGGGAGTCCGCCAACTCAGCCAGACGCCGCGGACACCGTCGGTCTTCGTAGCCGCCCGGGCCACGGCCCGCTCGACCCGGTCCCGACGTGGCTTGGCCTTGACCGCGTTGGGCGGATCCTCGCCATCGGTCGCCGCCGAGTCTTTCGCTGAGGTGGTGTTCTCCGGCGGTTCCGCGGCGAACTCGAAGGTCGTCGGTGCGTCGACCTCGGTCGTCGCCACCTGTTCCAGGGTCGCCCGCAGGTGGTCGTCCTCGACGAGCCGCGCCAACCCGGTCCGGTGTTCCAGCGGGAGCGCCAGCCCACGGGTACCCACCTCACCAGCGACCGCGACGGCGAGGTCGGCCAGCCGCCCCTCGACCAGCCAGGCGCGCGCGGCGGTCAGCAGGTCGTCGGGTATGCGCCCAGCCAAGCCGGCGAGCGCCTGATGAAGAATCAGCCGGTCCCGTTCACCGTGGCCGGCCTTCTTCGTCTTCCGCGTCGTCGTCGCGGGTGTGTCGGTGGTCATCGTTGTGGTCGCCCTTCATCGTCGCGCCCATTCGTGTTCTCGATGTCGGCGACGGCCGCGAGGACGTCCTCCCATGGCCGCTCCTCGTCGTCGATCTCGCGCAGCCGAATAGCGTGTTTGCGTTCGAACTCCGCGACGGCCGCGAGCACGTCCGCCCAGGGCCGCTCCTCGTCGTCGATCTCGCGCAGCCGGATCGTCGCCGCATACGCGTCCCTGAGGTGCACGACGTACTGCGGGGGCAGGTCGGGGTCGCCGACGTCATAGGTGTTGCCGTCGGCGGCGACCACGACCGCCCGCACCCCGGGGACGTCATCGGTGAGGAACGGGTAGAGGTCGGTGACGTCCTGCTCCGCGGAGCCGTCGCGGATCCGCCGGGCGGCATCACTATCGGCGAGCGCGGGGTACGCGCTCTCGATGTCGGCACGGTTGCGCTCGTAGGAGGTGGCGAACCGCTCCCGCCACCCGTCGACGTCGTCGTGCCGCACCTCCGCGGTGAGCGGGGACCGGACAGCGCCGGCGAATGCCGTGCCGAGCACCGCGTGGAAGTAACTGTCCGACCCGGCCGCGGTGGCTACGGGCACCCGGCCGAGACGCGCCAGAGTGGCCCGCTGGGCCTCGGTGAGGGTGCGTTCCTCAACGTAGTAGTTGCCCGACCACGAGCCGCCCACACTGGCTGGCACGTCGTCCACCGTGGCGTCCTGGCGGGCCACCCGGGCGTCGAGGATGTCGCGCAACTGCGCCGGAGCCACCGGGGCCACATCTGCTGTCTCGCCGGATGACGCCCGCCCGGCGTCGGTCTCGATAGCGCCAGTCACCGGGTCCAGGACAAGACCCGACTCCGGCCGGACAAGGACACCGCCGACGCGCGCCCACCCGTCGGCGAGTTCCGCAATGTCAGTCCACGACCTGACCGGCTGTGGCGTGGGCGTCCTCGCGCCGCCGGTGGCGCCGCGGCCAGCGGCGTCACGACCATCGGCGATATCCTGGTGGTCACGAGCGGCGCCGTGCCGCACAGGCCCCACGTCGGGAAGACCACGACTGATCCCAGCGCCGCCACCGTGACCCACACTCCGGGGCGTTGTCGGAGCGGCCGCCTCACGACCGACAGTCACCCCGTCAGGGCGGCTGCCGGAGTTGCGGCTGATGGATGAGCCTCCGGAGAAGGCGCCAGGGTCGCTACCGACCGCAAGCCTGTCGATCACGTGCCGGTCGACGACCGGCCGGCCGTCCGCGGGCCTGATGGCGCCGCCATTTACCGGCCCTCGCACCTCTTGACGAGCCACACCGGTCTCGCTGACGGGCTGGCCCGGCTGAACCCGCCCGGCCTCGATGGCGAGTTTCATCCCCGCCGGAGAGAACATCGCGTAGTCGACGCTCTCGGCCTGGTCGGCCGCCGGCCCGCTCACTGAGGCCGTACCCGCCTGGGGGTCGACCCACACCACGGTGCCGCCGTCGTTGACGGCCAGGACGATGTGGCCAGTGACGTCCGGTTTGACGTAACCGACCGTCGCGGCGGAGCCAGGCCCGGCGATGCGGAGGTTTTCCGCGACCTCCTGGAACATCCCGGCCCCTGCGGGAGTGTCGCTCATCCAGCGGTAGACGCCGGCCAAATGCGCACGTGCCTTCGGGTCGTCCCAGATCCACGGATCCGACGGGGAGGAACCCGCCGGCATCGGCTGGACTCCGCTCACGGTCGGTCGCCCGAGCCAGGTGTCCAGCGCGGAGCGCACGCCGTCGACCCGGTTCAGCCGGCGCGCGACCCCAGCCTCACGGTCCAGACCACCATGACCGGCTTCCGGACGCGGCCCGTCCGGGTTGATGAACTGAACCCACTGCGCCGGGCTGACCTGCGGCATCGGGTCGCCGTCGGTGCCGCGCACGGTGCTCACCAGCCGATTGAGCGCGTCCTGCGAGATCGACGCCGCGGTCGGACCTTCTGCTGGACGTTCTTGCTGCCACGGTCCCGCCACCTGCTCCGGAGTGAGGCGCCGAGGAACCTCGACCGCGTCGCGGTGGCCTGACCCGCTCCCCGGCGCAGACGGTGCGGATGCCGTGGAGCGCTCGGTCGACGCGTGCTCTGGGACGAACTCGCGAGGCGTATCCGCTGTGGCGCCGCGCTGCGGTACCTCCCGGCGGCGCGCCTGATCACGCTGCGCGATCAGGCGCCGTTGCTCGCGCTTCGTGGCGCCGCGGGTGCTCGGCGACTCCGCGGGAATGTGCTTCAGGGTCGTCCCCTCCCCCACGCTGTCCGAGGTCGTACGGGCGTCGCCGACGGTGTCGTTGTCGGTGCCGGCATCCGCGGCAGTACCAGAGCCGTTCAGAATGCCAGTGGGTTGCACGCCTGACGCCAAGTCGGCAAGGGCGTCTGGTGCTATTTCATCGTAACCGACCGGACTAGCGGTCACGCCAGCGCGATCACCGAGCCAGCCGCCGGATGCCGGCGTACTCCGCATCGGCGTATCACTGCCGTGGTCGGTGCCGGAA
>JBOFJB010000233.1:0-1645 GCA_051650465.1 Dermatophilaceae bacterium
CCCGGACGACCGACGGCGACGCCGACCGGTCGCCGGCCGAGAGTCCGGACGCGGCGCCACGACCGGGGATCGTCGAGCCTTGGTGCGCCGGGCCGGCCGGAGACGGTAGGTTCAGCCGCCTATCGATGGTGACGAAGGCAGGGACTCCATGACTGGCGGACGACACGCGCGCGCTTCCACCCGACCACGATGGTTCCCGCTCGTCGCGGTCGCCGCGCTCGTCGCGGTCGCCACCAGCCTGGTCTTCGTCATCCAGGACGACACGGCCGAGGGTGACAGCGAGTCGTCGTGCGAGGGCCGGCCCACCCCGGTCGTGATCGCCGCGTCGGCCGACAAGGCCCCGGTCCTCGCCAAGCTGGCGTCGAGCTTCAACTCCGAGAACGCCGGCTCGGACGACGCCTGTGTCGAGGTGAAGGTCTCGAACAAGCCGTCGGGCGCTGCCCAGCAGGCGCTCGCCCGCGGCTGGACCGCCGACGACGGACCCATCCCCGACGTGTGGTCGCCGACCGGCTCGCTCTGGCTTCCGCTTCTCGAGCAGCGGCTCAAGACCGCGGGGCGCGACAGCCTCATCCGGGACCCGAAGGCGGCGCGGTCGATGGCACAGGCGCCGGGGGTGATCGCGATGCCGCGTCCGATGGCGGAGGCGATGGGCTGGCCGACCCGGGAGATCGGCTGGAGCGACATCCTCGCGCTGGCCAAGTCGCCCCGTGGCTGGGCCGAGTTCGACCGTCCCGAGTGGGGGCGGTTCAGTCTCGGCAAGACCAACCCCACGCTGTCCCATCCGGGACTCGAAGGCACGATCGCCACGTACTACGCGAGCGTCGGCCGCACCTCCGCACTGACCGTCGACGACATCGGCCGCGCCGAGACCCGCGAGTTCGTCGCCGGTGTCGAGCAGTCGATCCTGCGGTACGGCGACACCACGCTGTCGTTCTGGGCCGACTGGCAGAAGGCCGACGCCGAGGGCAAGGCGCTGTCGTACCTGTCGGCGCTGGTGACGTCCGAGAACCTCGTCCTCTCGTACAACAACGGCAACCCGTCGGGCGACCCCGACAAGGCCGGCGATCTCCCGCGGCCCAAGGTGCCCCTGGTCGCGATCTACCCGAAGGAGGGCACCTTCATCTCCGACCACCCGTACGCCATCCTCGATGCGCCATGGGTCAGCGAGAAGAAGCGCGCCGGAGCCACCCAGTTCCTCGACTACCTGCTCAGCCCGGAGGTGCAGGAGCAGTGGCAGGGCTTCTACTTCCGAACCGCGACCGGCGACATCGCCGAGACGTACGGGCCGGAGCAGGGCGTCCTGCCCACCCAGCCGAAGCTCGAGCTCGAGCCGCCGGCCGCCGAGGTCACCGACGCGGTGTTGGCCAGCTGGACCCAGCTGCGCAAGACCGCCAACGTCCTCACCGTCGTCGACGTCTCGGGGTCGATGCGCGACCCGGCCGGTGACAGCCCCACCAGCAAGCTCGACGCCGCCAAGGGCGCCATCACCAAGTCGTTCGAGTACTTCACCGACCGCGACGAGGTAGGCCTGTGGTCGTTCTCCGACAACCCTGCCGGCGACGACTACCGACAGAACGTCCCCATCGGAGCGATGGCGGGCGACGTCGGGGGCAGCACCCGCCGAGACCAGCTCGTCGCGGCGACC
>JBOFJB010000234.1:0-4017 GCA_051650465.1 Dermatophilaceae bacterium
CGATGCCGACGTCCGTGCCGGCGGCGCGGTCTCGGTCATCGGACTCCGGAAGGAGTTCGACGGGGTCGCCGCGGTCGACGGGATCGACTTCGACGTGCGGCCCGGAGAGTTCTTCTCGCTCCTGGGGCCCTCCGGTTGCGGGAAGACGACGACCCTGCGGATGGTGGCCGGATTCGAGCAGCCGACCGCCGGCCGGATCATGCTCGACGGCACCGATCTCGCTCGGACCCCGGCGCACAAGCGACCGGTGAACACCGTCTTCCAGAACTATGCGCTCTTTCCTCACCTCACCGTGGCGGAGAACGTCGGATATGGCCTGCGGTGGCGCCGAGACGTGCCGAAGCATGCTCGGCGCCGGCTGGTCGCCGAGGCGCTCGAACTCGTCGAGCTGTCGTCGTATGCCGACCGCAAGCCACACCGGGTGTCGGGCGGTCAGCAACAACGGGTCGCGCTGGCTCGGGCGCTGGTGCTGCGGCCCTCGGTGCTGCTTCTCGACGAACCCCTGGGCGCCCTGGACGCCAAGCTGCGCAAGGTACTGCGCGGCGAGCTCGCCGCGCTCCAGCGCGAGGTCGGCATCACCTTCGTCTTCGTCACCCACGATCAGGAGGAGGCACTGGAGATGTCGGACCGCCTCGTGGTCATGAACGACGGACAGATCGCCCAGACGGGCACCCCGCGCGAGGTGTATCAGGAGCCGCGAACCGAGTACGTCGCCGACTTTCTCGGCGTGGCCAACCTGCTCGACGTGGTGACCGAGAGCGGGCCCGGCGGCGAGGGCAAGCTGATCCTCGGCGAGTTCCCGCTACGGGGGCAGATTCCGCCCGGCCAGTCCGGACCCGGCAGGGCCGTCATCCGCCCCGAGCGAGTGGAACTGCGCGAGGCGGGCGACCGCAGCGAGAACAGTGTCCCCGGCGTGGTCGAGCGGTGCGTGTTCCTCGGCGCCACCAGCCAGGTCTTCGTGCGGCTCGCCGACGGGTCCGAGTTGCAGGCTCTGCTACCGAACCTCACCGACGGTGAACACTACCACCCGGGCCAACCGGTCAGCGTGACCCTGCCCGCCGGCTCGCTCCGGGTGCTGGCCCGCGACTCCGACGCTCTCCCGATCGCCGCTCCTCGCTGATCTGCCACGGCCTGCGCGCGAATAGCCGAACACCTGATCACCGATACGACCTTGTCCGCCGAGCCAGACGAGAACTGCCCGGTTACAACGGAGATGGTTGACCCTATGCGCCATCTGCGCGACGATTGCGGAGCAAGTTTCTCCAACTCGGAGCAAGGAGACTGGAATATGCGCGCTCACTTCCTCGGCAAGGACCCAGATTCCTATACGGGCGAGTCACCTACACTCTTTGCCACCGACCGTACCGATCGGGTGACGTACATCGCGCAGGGATGGAGGGTGACCGATCCGCAGGCGCTCGCGGACGTGGGAGACGTGCCCGACCATGAGACCCTGATCGAGATCCCGGAGGATGTGCTGAAGATGTACGCCCGGCGCTACCTGACAGCGGGAGGGGCGTCCTGAGCCTGCTCGTCGGGGACGACTTCCAGCATTTGTTCCACGGCTTCGAGCACACGGCCTTCCGCCTGGAGGTGCGGGAGAGCTACAACGCACCGCTCGAGGTGGAGTCGCTACGGCAATTCACAGCGGGTGAGGCAGTCGACTTGTCGTGGGCCGAGACCTGGGACGGCCAGGTCCGGCAGGCCACCAGCGAAGGCCGACGCTACGCACGAGTGCGAATCGTCAGCATGCCGCTGAGTGACTACAACCGATTCGGTCTCTGGGCATCTCACCGGGCCAGTGACGCCGGCGAAGAGATCCGCTATCTGCCACGCGACGTGGCTGACCGCGTCGACCTGCCTCGGCACGACTACTGGCTATTCGATTCCCGCAAACTCGTGCGGATGCACTTCGGCGAAGCCGACAAGTTCCACGGCGGCGAGGTCGTCGAAGACCCCTCCGAGATCGTGAAGCACAACTACTGGCGGGATGTGGCCCGACATCACGCCATCGACAGGAACCACTTTGAGGCCACGATCCAGTAGTTCGGGCGTCGAGGAAGCACGCAACGCTCTCGGTCAGCGACTCCGTGAACTTCGTCGGCAAGCCCACCTCACCGGTAAGAACCTAGCGGAGACGTTGTCATGGCAGCCGTCTAAGGTCAGCAAGATAGAGAACGGCAAACAAACGCCGACCGATGATGACGTCAAGGCATGGACGCGGGCAACCAACACCGAGCACGAAACCGCCGCCCTACTCGCCTCTTTACACACTCTCGAAGTGCAGCACGCCGAATGGCGACGAGTACTCAAGGCTGGGATGGTCAACCACCAGCTCGAACTATCCCAGCAGGACGCCAAGACCAAGCTGTACCGGTCGTTCGAGCCGGCCGTGGTGCCCGGCCTGCTCCAGACGCCGGAGTACGCGCGAACTCGATTCGCCCAAGGAGTCGTCGACTACCGAGTGCCCGACGATGTCGACGATGCCGTCGCGATGCGGATGCGACGCCAAGAAATGCTGTATCGACCGAACAGGACGTTCCACTTCGTCATCACCGAAAGTACGCTCCGAAACCGGGTCTGCTCGGTCGACATCCTGCTCGGGCAGCTTGACCGCCTGGTCTCACTGACCTCACTACGCAACGTCCGGCTCGGCGTCATCGGGGACCAAACCCATTACGTCGTCGATCCACGTCACGGCTTCGTGATCTGCAACGCCGATCTCGTACGGGTCGAGACGTACTCGGCCGAACTGAACCTCCGACAGCCACACGAGATCGAGCTGTATGCCTCTGTGTTCGCAAAGCTGGCAAAGGTGGCAAGCTACGGCGCGGCCGCCAGGTCGATCATCAACCGCGCTGTCCAGGGCCTGACGCCAGATGAGCAATCGAGTTGAACCCACAACTGCCTGGCTCGATCTTGCTTTCACCATCAGACCTCGCAGAGTTGTCGCCAATACCAAGCAATTTGCTTCAGGCTGATCAAGGATCCCGCCTACTCTCCCGGTAAAGACGCCGATCACGGCGTTCTCGACCAAGGAACTCGGGAGGTGGGCCAGGTGGTCACTCGTGTTGCCCTACTGAGCAAGGACCAAATCGACCAGCTTGCGGGATGCGCTCGCGAAGTCGTGGAACATCGCAAGAGTGGTCTCAGCCTGAACCACATCCCGGACTGCCCGCTCGACTGCGCGTACTGCATCCGACACACGTACGGCTTGTCGGTTCATCGGGTTGGACATCACCGACCGGGCGGCCGTGGTGTCTGGTTTGGAGACAGCACAGCCACGCTACCTTCTTCAGCACGCACACCGGTTCCAAATGCACGACGTACGCCACCCACACATCGAGCGACAGCACCGCCGAGCACACGTCGACTGGAGGGCGGCGAGCCAGATGACTCACTGGGCTGACCTCACCTACGTCGTGGTCGAAATCGAGGGCAACGGCCAGCAGCCGCCCGACCCGGTGGAGTTGGCCACCGTCCCGATCGTCGGCGGTGTTATCGGGGAACCGTCGACCTGGCTGGTCAAGCCGGACGCTCCCATCACGCGCTTCGCCACCCACATCCACGGCCTGACCGACAAACATGTGGCCGACTGCCCAAGATTCGAAGACATCGCCGGCAACGTGCGGGCGGCGCTTGACGCCGACATCCTCGTCGCGCACAACGCCCACGCCGACCTCGGAGTGCTCCAGCACAAACTGACCAACTGGGAGCCGCCTGAGGTACTCGACACACTGAAGTTGGCCCGCCGGTTCATGCCCGGCCTGGACAGATACCGGCTCCGCAACCTGGTCGAGACGTACAGCCTGGCCGAGAACCTGCCCGACGGCCTCGACCCCCACCGGGCGACGTACGACGCGCTGGTCACCGCACGACTGTTCGTGCTGCTGGCGAACAAGGCCACGAGCCAGGAAGAGCTACGCGGCCCCGAACCCGGAGCGGGTGAGGACGAACTCCCATCCCTCTTCTGACCATCAACAGCCACTCGACCTCGAACAGGACGAGATTTCCGGA
>JBOFJB010000235.1:0-3680 GCA_051650465.1 Dermatophilaceae bacterium
CCGACGGTGCCGTCGGGGTCGATCACGTCGTAGAGCCGCGGCGCCCAGCGCAGCTGGGCGCGGGACAGCTCGGGCGGCTCGAGGCGACGCAGCCGCCCGGGCGGACGCTCGACGCCGGGAGTGCCTCCCGCGGCCGGCCGGCGGTGCCGCCACCGCACCGCGGTGCCCCTGCGCGGCGCTGCGAGCCGAGGCAGCCGGGGTCGTCGACTCGCGGGGGCGACCGCCCCGGCGTACCAGGCGTCGAGCGCGTCGGCAGCGGCCGCCATGGCGTCCCAGAGCTGGTCCGGGTCGTCGGGCACGTCGTCGGCGTGGATGCCGAGGTGCTCGCCCGCCAGCTCGCGCCGCAGACGCAGCGGGAAGGCGTCGCGGCGAGCTCGGCCCACGTCATCCGCCGTCCGGGTGTCCTGCACGGCACACGCGACCTCGGAGTCGTAGCTCCACGACCGCCGGTTGAAGTTGTCCGAGCCGACGCTCGCCCAGACGTCGTCGACGATGCAGACCTTCGAGTGCACGTAGACCGGGAAGCCCGCCGGGCTGGTGAGGCCGTAGATCGAGACCCGGTCGCCGCCGGCGTCGAGGAGGAGGTCCATGGCGAGCTTGCGGCCGTACAGCTGTGGCGGAAGCGAGAGCGCACCGTCGACGTCGGGGTGCACCGGGACCACGGCGATGAGCCGCAGGTCGCGATTCTGTCGCAGCACGTCACCGAAGTGCCGGCCGACCTCCTCGGACCACAGGTACTGGTCCTCGAGGTAGACCAGTCGTCGAGCCTGCTGTACCGCCTTGGTGTTCGCGTGGGCGATGCTCCGCTCGCCACCGGGCGCGAAGTCGAAGCCGACGGGGGCGATCTCGGGGTACGTGCGCAGCACCTGCACCGCCTCGTGGCCGTCGTCGAGCGCGGGCGGGGGCGGCTGCTGCGGCGGCAACGGCCGGGCCTCGAGCGGCTCACGGCGGAACAGACTGGACAGCCGTCGGCCCGGGTTGAGGGTCAACGGCGTGCGGTCGTCCCAGCGCTCCCGGAAGACCGTCTCGACGTCGTACACCGCCGGACCACGCACCGCCACCTGGACGTCGTGCCACGGCGGGCGCGGGCCGAACACGGCCGGCATCTCGATCGGCTGCGGGTCGCCGTGGTGTCCGGGGCCGTCGCGACGTCCGTGGCAGAGGTCGATGCCGCCGAGGTACGCGACGTCGCGGGCCGGGTGGCCGGCGTGCCGGAGCACGACGAGCTTCTGGTGGTGGCATCCGCCGGTGCGGACCCGCATGTCGCGAAGACACTGACCGCCCGCCTCGGTGATCTCGTCGCCGAGCCGGCGCGACTTCTCGGCATGGAAGCCGAGGCGCTTCCAGTGCGAGCGCCAGAGCAGGCCACGCACGTCGACGCCCCGATGGCACGCCGCCACGAGCACTGCGGACAGCGTCGATCCCGGCTCGTCGGTGAGCTGCTCGTCCGGGTCCCCGCGCCAGTCCGCGAACAGGACCAGGTCGCCGGGCCCCATCGCTCGGATCCGTTGGTGGAGCTCGGCGAAGTAGGGCGCACCGTGGGCGACGACCCGCACGGCGTTCCCGGTCGTCCATGCCGTGCCGGCGGGATGCCGGGCGTCGATCCGGGTCTGTGGGTTGTCGCGCTCCGCAGGGAGGAGGAAGAGGTCGTCGAGCACGACGGGCATGATGCCCGGTGTCCGCCGACGACGGGGGTTTGTCCCACGCCCGGGCGTGCGGCATCCGGACGTCGGACTCCGAACGCGTGAGGAGCGGGCTGTCTCGACATCGCCGAACGGCAATACCATGACCGCCATGCAGGGAATGCGAGTCGTCCTCGCCGAAGACAGCGTGCTGCTCCGGCAGGGCCTGGTGGCGCTGCTCGGCGAGCACCCGGCCATCGTCGAGGTGGTCGAGGCCGGCGACCACGACGGGCTGCTCCGTGCGGTCGACGAGACCCGGCCCGACGTCGTGCTCGCCGACATCCGGATGCCGCCGAGCCACACCGACGAGGGCATCCGGGCCGCCGAGCGCTTCCGCCGCACCCACCCGCGCCTCGGCGTGGTCGTGCTGAGCCAGCACGCCGACGCCGAGGGCGCGCTGGAGCTGGTGGCCGGGGGCAGCACCGGTCGGGGCTATCTGCTCAAGGAGCGCGTCTCCGACGTCGACCAGCTGGTGGCTGCCCTCGACGCGGTGCGACGGGGCGAGAGCGTCATCGACCCGCAGGTCGTCGACGCCCTGATGCGGCACCGGATGCGGTTCGAGTCCAGCCCGGTCGCCCGGCTCACCGCCCGCGAGCGCGAGGTGCTCGGGCTGATCGCCACCGGTGCGTCGAACTCGGCCATCGCGGCGGACCTGCACGTGACGTCCCGGGCCGTCGAGAAGCACATCAACTCGATCTTCACCAAGCTCGACCTCCCCGCCGGCGACCACACCCATCGGCGAGTGGCGGCAGTGTTGCTGTACCTCGGTGACAGCGGCGCAAGTGCGGAGGTGCTCGCCGCGGAAGGCGACCGGCGGTGAGTCTCGACTCCATCCTGCGACACATCCGGCGGCCCGAGCTCGCTCGCACCGGTCAGCAACGGCTGCGCGCGTACCTCAGCATCAACCTGATGGCCATCTTCGTGGCCGTGGTCGGGCTGTCCGTGGTGCGCGCGGGTGGGCTGGACTCACCGCAGATGCGCGTGACGCTCTGGGTGCTGCTCGGTGCCGGCCTGCTCGTCGCGTTCGGGTTGTGGCTGTCGGCCCGGGACCTCACCGACCGCGCTGCGGTGCTGGTGGTGGTCGCCAACTGGAGCGTGGCACTCGTGACCACCTGGGTGTCCCCGTTCATCGCGCCGGTGGGTCTGCTGATCCTGCTCATCCCGCTGGTCATCGTCGCCGACAACCTGCCCGCCCCGGCCCGCACCCCGATGGTCACCGCCACCGTCGTCGTCTCCGGCCTCCTCGTCGCGCTCGGGGAGTTCGGTCGCGCCGACTACGTCAACACCGACTCGGCCAGGGCGTTGCGTGCGTTCCTCGTCGGGGTGTTCGTGCCGCTCACCGTCGGCGTGATCGCACTCGGCCTGCGTGACTACGCGCGGCGCCTGTGGGATCGCACCCGCGAGCTCGAGGAGTCCCGGTCGCGGCTGGTGGCGGCGGCCGTCGAGGCCAGACGGTCCATCGAGCGGGACCTGCACGACGGCGCCCAACAGCGGCTCGCCACCCTCGCGGTGCAGCTCGGTCGCGCCACTCGGCTGTGCGAGGTCGACCCGGCCCAGGCGAGGACGGTCGTCGCCGGCCTGCAGACCCATCTCGACGCGGCCATCCGCGACCTGCGCGACCTCGCCCACGGCATCTACCCGACCCTGCTCGCCGACCGCGGCCTGGCCGGCGCCCTGCCCGCCGCTGCCAGGCGCACCGCCCTGCCGTGCACGGTCGACGTGTCCGGTGTCGTGCGCTACGACCCCGACGCCGAGGCCACCGTGTACTTCTGCTGCCTCGAGGCGATGCAGAACGCCGACCGGCACTCGCATGGCACGATCATCCGGGTCACCCTCTGGGAGGGTGCCCGCCGGACCATCAGGTTCAGGGTCGCCGACGACGGTGTGGGCTTCGCGGTCAGCCCGGCCCTGACGGCGCACGGGCTCACCGGGATGCGCGACCGGGTGCGCGCCGCCGGCGGGGAGCTGACGGTGCAGTCCTCTCCGCGGGGCACCGTG
>JBOFJB010000236.1:0-10613 GCA_051650465.1 Dermatophilaceae bacterium
GTGATGGCCGGCGAGGCGCCGTTGGTCACGTTGTACGTCAACGACTTCAACCTCGCGGCGCGGGCGACGTACGACCGTCTCGGCTTCCGCCAGGTCGGCGAGTTCGCGACCGTGCTGCTGTAGCGGCCCGTCTCGCCCCGGGCGGGCCCTGGTTGACAAGCGGGCTCACCGGCGTCAACGGGGAGGCGCCACCGTCGCCGATAGGCTTCCTGGGTTGTCTACTGTCAGGAGTCGAGCACCATGGTGATGCGCATGTCGTCCTTGTTCTTGCGGACCCTCCGCGAGAACCCGGCGGACGCCGAGGTGCCGAGTCACCAGTTGCTGGTCCGGGCCGGCTACGTCCGGCGGGTCAGCCCCGGCATCTACACCTGGTTGCCCCTCGGGTTGAGGGTGCTACGCCGGGTCGAGCGCATCGTCCGCGAGGAGATGGACGCGATCGGCGCTCAGGAATTGTTGTTCCCGGCGCTGCTGCCACGCGAGCCCTATGAGGCCACCGGCCGGTGGGCAGAGTACGGCGACAACGTCTTTCGACTCGTCGACCGCAAGGGCACCGACTATCTGCTCGGACCGACGCACGAGGAGATGTTCACCCTCGCGGTGAAGGACCTGTTCTCGTCCTACAAGGACCTCCCGCTGGCGATCTACCAGATCCAGACGAAGTACCGCGACGAAGCACGGCCGCGCGCCGGGCTCCTGCGCGGGCGCGAGTTCGTCATGAAGGACAGCTACTCCTTCGACATCGACGCTGCCGGCCTCGACAAGAACTACCAGTTACACCGGGACGCGTACATCCGCATCTTCGACCGGCTCGGGTTCCACTACGTCATCGTCGAGGCGATGGCGGGCGCGATGGGCGGGTCGAAGTCCGAGGAGTTCCTCGCCACCGCAGCGAACGGCGAGGACACCTACGTGCACTGCCCGAGGTGCGGGTACGCCGCGAACGTCGAGGCTGTCCGGGTGCCGGTGTCGGATGACGTCGACGCCAGCGAGGTGCCCGCCGCGCACGTCGAGGACACGCCAGACACTCCGACGATCGAGACGCTCGTGGCCCACCTCGAGACGTCATTCCGGCGTGTGGACGGCCGAGCCTGGACCGCCGCCGACACCTTGAAGAACGTGCTCGTCGTGCTCGCTCACCCCGACGGCACCCGCGAGCCGCTCGCGATCGGCCTGCCCGGGGACCGTGAGGTGGACGAGAAGCGGCTCGGTGCGCAGGTCGAGCCGGCCGTGGTGGAGGCGTTCTCCGAGAACGATTTCCAGGCCCACCCGGCGCTCGCGAAGGGCTACATCGGCCCCGGTGTGCTCGGCGCGGAGCGAGCGTCCGGCATCCGGTATCTGCTCGACCCGCGGGTGGTGCCGGGTACGGCGTGGGTCACCGGCGCCGACGAGACCGGGCGGCACGTCCTCGACCTTGTCGCCGGGCGCGACTTCACCGCGGACGGCACCATCGAGGCTGCCGAGGTGCGCCCAGGGGACGCCTGCCCGTCGTGCGGCCATGGCCTGGAGTCGGCGCGCGGCATCGAAATGGGCCACATCTTCCAGCTCGGCACCAAGTACGCCGAAGCCCTCGACCTCACCGTCCTCGACGAGAACGGCAAGCTCCGCACTGTCATCATGGGCTCGTACGGGGTGGGGGTGTCGCGGGCGGTGGCGTGCGTCGCCGAGGGCAACCATGACGAACTCGGGCTGGTCTGGCCGCGCGAACTCTCACCCGCCGACGTGCACCTCGTGGCCACCGGCAAGGACGACGCCGTCTTCACCTTTGCCGAGGAGTTGGCGCGCTCGTTCGAGGCGCACCGTATCGAGGTGCTGTTCGACGACCGCCGGCAGGCCAGCCCCGGGGTGAAGTTCAAGGACGCCGAACTCATCGGCGTACCGACGATCGTCGTGGTCGGTCGCGGACTCGCTGACGGCGTGGTCGAGGTGCGTGACCGGCGTTCCGGGGAACGCCGTGAGGTCGCGAGCGCGGATGCCGTGGCGGAGGTTCTCGCCGAGGTCCGTCGTGCGTAGTCCTTCCGGTAGGCGTCCGCAGCGCCGGGCGGGGACGAGCCGGTGGGCGCGCTGCCCCAACCCACGGTGAGTGCCCAGCGGTGAGCTGGCCGGCGGGGCAGTGGTGAACTCGCCGATCGATGCGCCCATCGTCGCGCGTGACGGCGTGCTCGACCTGCTCGACGGTGGCGTCCACTTCAGTGAGATCGGGTGGGTCACGCCGCACCCGATGGCCTTCCGCGCGTCGTCCGCCGACGTCAGGGCCGGGCCCGACGCCCAGGTGCACGAACTCCTCGACGTGCTCGCGATCGTCGACCGCTGCACGGCGGCCGACCGGTGACCGATCCTTCCGTCGAGGTCGTGGCATTGCTCGGTGTCGCGGGCTTCGTCGCGGGCTGGGTTGACGCGGTCGTCGGTGGGGGAGGGCTGGTGCAGTTGCCGGCCCTGCTCCTCGGGTTGCCGGGGGCGTCCCCCGCTCAGGTGCTTGCCACGAACAAGATCGGGTCGGTCTGCGGCACGCTCACGGCATCCGTGGCGTACTGGCGGCGGGTCCGGCCGGACCTGCGGACGGTGCTCCCGATGGCTGCGGTGGCCTACGTCGGCGCGGTGTGTGGCGCCCTGCTCGGGTTGCGCATCCCCAAGGAGGCGTTCAACCCGATCATCCTCGTCATGCTCATCGTCGTCGGGGCATACACCGTGTTCCGGCCGCGGCTCGGGGAGGTGACGGCGTTGCGGTTCTCGGGCCGCCGCCACACCATCGCCGCCGTACTCACCGGCGTCGTCGTCGGGGTCTATGACGGGGCGCTCGGCCCTGGTACCGGTTCGTTCCTGGTGTTTGCTCTGGTCGGGCTTCTGGGCTACGCGTTTCTCGAGGCCAGCGCTACGGCGAAGATCGCCAACCTGGCAACCAACCTGGGCGCGCTCACCGTCTTTCTGCCCGGCGGTCACGTGGTTGTCGAGGTCGGAGTGGTCATGGCGATGGCGAACCTCCTCGGCGGTTACGTCGGGGCGCGGACCGCCATGGCCTGGGGTGGTCGCTTCGTGCGCGCGGTCTTCGTGGTGGTGGTCGCCGCGTTTGTCATCCGGATCGGGGGCGATCTCGCAGGCCTCTGGTAGCGGTCCAGCCCGGATCTGTGGGGCCCCGATTCGTGGATCTGATCGGTGGCCTCCGTGTCCTGGCCCGCTCCGGGACGGGCACATGCGGGGTCGGATCAGGGCACATCTGCCGCCCCGCCAGTGGGTGCTGGGTCAGGTGAGCCACAGGGCGGCGTACGGCGGAAGCAGGACATCATCGTCATCCGCCCATGGGATGGGGTCACCGGTGAGTGCGTCGACCGCCTCGGCCAGCCCGAGTTCGCGCACCCGCCACCCCGGCCAGCGCCGCGGCTCCGGCGTGACGTTGTAGACGCCGGCGAACCGGCCGGCCGGGTGGTCGCGCAGCGTCACGAGGACGCCGGGGTCGTCGACTGGCCCGACGGCGCTGTCGACGGAGCCGTGCAGATGCGGCAGCGAGGCGCGCACCCGCAGCAGGTGCGCAAGATCGCCGAAGACTCGGCCCGGCACGGTCGACGGGTCATGGCGCCCAGCGGCGTGCGTCCAGTCCAGTCGGGGCCGGTGCGCCCAGCGGTTGTCCTCGGCGTGGCCCGGTTCGTAGGCCCAGGCCGGGTCATTCGGCAGTCCTAACTCGTCGCCGCTCCAGATGACCGGGATGCCGCCCCAGCCCACCACCAGCGCGTGCGCCAGCCGCAGCGCCGATGCCGCGCGGTCCACGTCGGCGGGTGACTGTGCCGCGTCGAGTCCCACCAGGGATGCCGCGCTGCCACTGGTGCGTCGGTCGTCGGTGTCTGGGTTGTGCTGGAAGATCAGGCCCCGCGCCGGCGACCCGGGGAAGTCGCCGGCGTACCAGTGCGCGAGGAACGACCGGTGCGCCGGCCCGCTCAGCCCCACGGCGGCGGCATCCTCGTCCATCACGGCCCAGCCGATGTCGTCGTGGCAGCGCACGTAGGTGAGCCAGGTGGCGCTGGCCGGTTTCGGAGGAAGCGCACCGAGCGCCTGCGCGGTGAGGCGCACGTCGCGGGTAGCCAGCATCGACCAGGTCTGCACCATGAGGCTGTTGTGGTACGCGAGGTCGCTGACCTTGCCGCGGTACTCGCCGTCGCCGAGGTAGGCGAGCAGTTTGGCGGGTGCGACGATCGCCTCGGCTTTGAACGCCAGTGCGGGACAACCGATCCGGGCCACGGCACGGAGTACTCGGGTGATGGCGTGGACTTCCGGCTGGCCCTGGCAGTCGGTGCCCATCCGCTTCCACATGAACGCGATCGCGTCGAGCCGCAGGACGTCGACGCCGCGGTTGGCGAGGTCCAGCACGATCGCCGCATACTCGACGAGCACGTCGGGGTTGGCCCAGTTGACGTCCCACTGCCACTCGTTGAACGTCGTCCATACCCAGCCGTCGAGATCGGCATCCCAGGTGAAACTCCCCGGCGCGAAATCGGGGAAGACCTCGGGCAGGGTCCGCTCGTACATGTCGGGCATGGTGCGATCGGGGAACGTGTGGAAGTACGCCTGGTAGCGAGGGTCGCCGGCCCGGGCCTTCGTGGCCCACTCGTGCTCCCGCGCGACGTGATTGAGGACGAGGTCCAGGGTGAGGTTCATCCCCCGCTGGTGCAGTGCGGCGGCAAGTGCGCTGAGGTCGTCCATCGTGCCGAGGTCGGCGCGTACCGCGCGGTAGTCGGCCACCGCGTAGCCGCCGTCGCTGTCGCCGTCGCGGGGATGCAGCAACGGCATCAGGTGCAGGTAGCGCACACCGAGTTCGCCGAGGTAGGGCAGCCGCCGGATGACGCCACGCAGGTCACCCGCGAAACGCTCGGTATAGCAGGCGTACCCGACCATCGACGGATCCTGTAGCCAGTCGGGATGCTGGGTCCGGTCGACGTCGCGCTGGTGCAGCGTGTCGGGTCGGCATACGTACGCCGTGGTGACCGCCTCGAGCAGGGCCGCGCCGACCGCCTCGACATCGTCGGGGTAGAGCACCGCGAGCCCGGCAGCGACGTCGGGCCACCATCGGTCGACCCGGTCCTGCAGGACGCCGGCCCGGCTCGCGCCCAGCCCGGCCGGCACCACGACCCGAGGCGACGGCGCGGCATCCACGTCGGCCATTGTCCCGGATGTCGGGATGCGCTGCCTGGTGGGCCGCGCCGCCGATGCCGAGTTCGTAGGAGAGTGCCTGGGGGCGCTACCGCCCGGATGCTGTCGGCATCGGCATCGGCATCGGTGGATGATGTCAGGGTGCTCCTGGACTCCTCGCCCGACCACCGGCAGCCATCTCCGCAGATGCGGTTCGTCGACGTGTTCGGCGATGCGCCGTTCACCGGCAACGCGCTCGCCGTCGTCCATGACGCCGACCAGCACACCGAGGCGGAGATGGCGGCGACCGCACGCTGGACCAACCTGTCGGAGACGGTGTTTCTCTGCGCACCGACTGCCCCGGGCGCCGATTACCGGGTGCGCATCTTCACCACCTCGACGGAGTTGCCGTTCGCCGGTCATCCCACGCTGGGTGCGGCGCACGCCTGGCTGGAGGCGGGCGGGCGCCCGCGCCGCGATGACCAGGTGGTGCAGCAGTGCGGCGCCGGCCTGGTCGTGGTTCGCCGCGGTGAGCGACTCGCGTTCGAGGCGCCTCCGCTGGTGCGGTCCGGCCCGGTCGATCCCGAGTACTGCGCGCGGCTGACCGACGCTCTCGGCCTCGACCCGTCCGACGTCGTCGCTGCCGCCTGGGTCGACAACGGCCCCGGCTGGGTCGCACTGCTGCTCGGCGACGCCGATGCCGTGCTCGCGCTTCAACCGCAGTTCTCCGGGCTGGCCGGCCTCAATGTCGGTGTCGTTGGTCGCTGGGCGGATGGCGCCCATCCCGACAGCGCGGCGGTCGAAGTGCGCGCCTTCTGCGGTGCTGAACATGGTGCGGTAGAGGACCCCGTCACCGGGAGCCTGAACGCGGGGTTGGCCCAGTGGCTGGTGCCCGCCGGGGTGCTTCCTCGCCGGTACGTCGCTGCCCAGGGCACCTCGGTCGGGCGGGGCGGCCGAGTTCATGTCGAGGTCGGCGACGACGGCACCGTGCTCGTCGGCGGCGACACCCGGACTGTGGTGGCCGGCGCCCTCACCCGCTGAGCGCCGCGCGTAGCGCCGCCGGGTCGGTCACCGGCGCCTCGCACACGAACCCACGGCACACGTACGCGGCTGGGCGTCCGGCCACGAGCGGGCGCTCGGCCAGCAGTGGCGCACCGGGCGTGTCCGGCTCGCCGTGCACGACCACCAGGCCAGGGGATGGGCAGCGCCGAGCCTGCGCAGCCAGCGCCGTGGCGTCCGGCCCGGAACCCACCACCGCGACCTGCAGCGGGCCCGCCTGGAACGCCTCGGCGACGGCGAGTGCCCAGCCGGCGAAGCGCGGCTCACCCGCCGCGACCGTGCCGCACGCCGCGAGCATCTGCTCTGCGGCGGTCCGGTACCTCGTTGATCCGGTGAGTGCCGATGACGTGAGCAGCGCGCCGGCGAGCGCGGCGGCGCCGCTCGGCTCGGCTCCCTCGGCGCGATTCGCTGGTCGGAGGACCAGGTCGGCGGTGTCGTGCGCGGTGTCGTGCGGGATGTCGCTGTCGTCGACGAACCAGGTCAGCGCCGTATCGAGAAGCGTGGTCGCTGCGTCCAGCCAGCGCACCTGTCCGCTCGCCTGGTGCAGCGCCAACAGGCCCTCGGCGAGGTCACCGTAGTCCTCGAGCACCGCCGGAGCGGTGGACACCACACCGGCTCGGCTGGTGCGCCGGAGCCGGCCGTCGATGAGGTGCACGTCGAGAACGAACGTGGCGGCACGGGCGGCTGCGGTGACGAGGTCGGGACGATCGAGCAGCGCCCCGGCGTCGGCCAGCCCGGCAATGGCGAGCCCATTCCACGCGGTGACGGCCTTGTCGTCCCGGGCTGGCTGTGGCCGGGTCGAGCGGGCGGCGAGGAGCCGAGCCCGGACGTCCACCCACCACGCCTGGTCGTCGGGGTCGCGGGGTAGTCGCAGCGTCGACGCGCCGTGCTCGACTGTCCCCGACGCGGTGACGCCGAGCAGCGCGGCGGCCCGAGCCCCGTCCTCCGGCCCGAGGGCCTCGGTGAGTTGGGCAGGGGTCCAGGTGTACGTCATCCCCTCGTAGCCGTGGCCGTCGATAGTGGTGTCCGCGTCGAGCGCCGAGGCGAACCCGCCCTCGGGGGTGCCGAGGTCGCGGATGACGAACGCCGCGGTCTCCTCGGCGACCCGGCGCGCGAGCGGGTCGCCTGTGGAGCGCCAGAGGTGAGCGTAGACGCGGAGCAGCAGCGCGTTGTCGTAGAGCATCTTCTCGAAGTGCGGCACCACCCAGCCGGCGTCGACCGCGTACCGGGCGAACCCTCCGGCGAGCTGGTCGTACAACCCGCCGCGGGCCATCGCCGTGCCGGTCGTCTGGACCATCGCGAGCGCGTCGGCCGAGCCGGTCCGGGCATGGTGCCGCAGCAGGAACTCGAGCACCATCGACGGCGGGAACTTCGGCGCACCGCCGAACCCGCCACGGGCGTCGTCGTGGGCCCGCCGCAGCGTGAGCACCGCATCGTCGAGCGCTGCCGGTGAGATGGCTTGTGGCGCCGGCGGAGCGGTGACCGCACGCAGCCGAGCGGCGATGTGCGCGCCGGAGCCGAGCACCTGGTCGCGGTCGTCGCGCCAGATTGCCGATGCCCGGCCGAGTAGGGCGAGTAGTTGCCCCCGCGGCAGGTAGGTGCCGGCGAAGAACGGATCCCCGGCGGGGGTGAGCAGCACGGTCATCGGCCAGCCGCCGTGGCCCGAGAGCGCGGTCACTGCCGCCATGTACACGGCGTCGACGTCGGGCCGTTCCTCGCGGTCGACCTTCACCGCCAGGTAGCCCGCACCCAGCACTGCGGCGACCTCGTCGTCCTCGAACGACTCGTGCGCCATGACATGGCACCAGTGGCACGCGGCGTACCCGACCGAGAGGAACACCGGCACGTCGCGCTGGCGGGCCTCGGCGAACGCCGGTTCGCCCCACTCCCACCAGTCGACCGGGTTTTCGGCATGTTGGCGTAGGTAGGGGGACAGGGATGACGCGAGCCGGTTCGCCATACACATCACCCTTGCACTCCACTCGTCCGGAATGCTCACCCGGTTCGGTCGCCTCGTTGCCCGCTCGACCGCCTTCGGATGGCTGGTGCGTGTCAGGCCAGTGACCGAGGCGCGGCCGACGGCCTCCTGTCCCGTGCTCCAGATGGCGCCAGGCGGCCGGCCCCGGGAGGGCCGCTTAGCGCAGGCCCGGGAACGGCTCCAGTGCGGCCCCCCACCGGTAGCAGTCGGCTTCCACGGTTCCCAGCCACGTGGTGGCCAGCGTGAGACCGGCGGCACCGGAGGCGGTGACGAGGTCGGCGAGCCATCGTCCGTGGTCGTCACGCAGGGTGATCAGCGTGGTGCGGATGAGCCGCGCGGCGTCGGCGGCTCCCCGCACCGGGAACGGCAATGCGACGCCCACGACGGGCTCCGGATCGGCCCCGAGCGCGCGGTGGCCAGCGGCCAGTGACCGCAGTCGGGTGAGCGTCGTCATGGCCTGGGCGCGCTGTGTCCCGGCGCTCCGGGCGATGGCGACCTCGACCAGGTAGATGGCTGCCGTCGTCCGGCCGGCGAGGTCGTCGACAGCGGGGCCACCCGCCGAACCGCCAGTCACCGCGGGCGCCGCTCCGTTGAGGATGACCGCTGCCGCGAACCGCTGGGCGTGCAGCGCAGCGACCGTGGCGCGCAGGGTGGGTGCCACGGTCGGGAAGCGGGCCGCGGTGTTGGCTGCCTTAGCCTCGGCATCCGCCAGTGTGGTCGTGGTGGTCGGGCCGGGTGGCCGTTCCGAAGAAGGCGACCCGCCGGGCGCGGATGGCGATGGCGTGCCGGTGGGTGCCGATGACGATGACGCACCGGGCTCGCCGGCGGATGCGCGATCCGGTGGGGTCACGCTCGGCGGCGACACGGCGGCATCCACCAGGCGGGTGGGCACACCGTCGCCGAGCAGCGCCGCACGAAGCACGGCTCGCTGGCGGTCGTGGACCTGTGCCAGCGCGGATCCGACGGTCCCGGGGAGCCGTGCCGCGAGGTCCATGAGCCGGCGGCAATCGTCGTGGAGCGCAAGAAGTGCGTCCTCCCCGGGTACCGGCGTGCGGGTCGGCACCAACGGCAGTGTCGGTGCGCCGTCCTCGAGTTGGATGCCGCACCCGGAGAGCGCCACGGCTGCCGCGCTGGTGATTCCGGCGAGAACGTGTCGGCGGGTCGGGTCCGCGCGAACTCGGTCCGCCATGGCCGGCATCCTCCCACGCTGGTGACGGACGACGGACTGGCTTCCGGACCATCTGCCATACAGTGGGGCCCCCGAGCGCACCTGCGCCGGCAGAGTTGCGAGAGAGGGGAGCCACGAGATGGGTCGTGTCGACGTCATCCGGCCGGTCCTCGACGACGCGCTCGCCACCTCGGGTCTGATTCTTGACGACCTCACCGTCACCGCCGCGGGCCGGCGTAGCGTCGTGCGCGTCGTGCTCGACCGTGATCTCGACACGGTCGGTGAGGTTTCCACACCGGTCGACCCGCTCTCCCTCGACGAGGTGGCCGACGCGAGTCGCCTGGTCGGTGCCGCGCTGGACCGATGCGAGGCGCTCGGCGAACAGGCGTACACCCTCGAGGTCTCGTCGCCTGGCGTCGGACGACCACTCACCGAGCCACGGCACTTCCGCCGTAACGTCGGCCGCCTGGTGGCTGTCCACGTCGCGGGCTGCGAGGTGACCGGCCGGGTCGTCCGTGCAGACTCGGGCGGCGTCGCTCTCGAGGTCCCGGCCAGCACGTCAGATCCGGTCCATGTGAAGCAGATCGCGTATACCGATATCGCCCAGGCGAGCGTGCAAGTCGAGTTCGCCCGTGCAGACCAGCAGCAGGAGGACTGAGATGGACATCGACCTCGCCGTGCTCCGGTCGATCGAGCGTGAACGTGGCATCGCCCTGGACGTCTTGGTCCCAGCGATCGAGCAGGCGTTGCTGCTGGCCTACCAGCGCACCGAGGGGCACCACCGCGAAGCCCGGGTCGAACTCGACCGTTCGACCGGTCACGTCGTCGTCTGGGCGCGCGATGAGGGAGAGTCCGAGCCTGTCAACGGGGAGCCTGGCAGCGAGCCCGCAAGTGCACGCCGCCAGTTCGGGCCGGAGTTCGACGACACCCCACATGGCTTCGGTCGGGTGGCCGCGGCCACGGCACGGCAGGTGATAGTCCAGCGGCTCCGGGCCATCGAGGACGACGCGATCCTCGGTGACTTCAAGGGCCGCGAGGGCGACATCGTCGCCGGCGTAGTGCAGCAGAGCCCGAGCCCCGGCCACGTCACTGTCGACTTCGGTGCAGTGGAGGGCATCTTGCCGGCCGCAGAGCAGGTACCCGGCGAGACGTATGCCCACGGTCAGCGGCTGCGTTGCTACGTGGTGTCGGTCAAGCGGGGGCTCCGTGGCCCGGAGATCGGGTTGTCCCGCACGCACCCACACCTGGTGCGCAAACTGTTCGCGCTGGAGGTACCCGAGATTGCTGACGGGA
>JBOFJB010000237.1:0-2132 GCA_051650465.1 Dermatophilaceae bacterium
TGAACGCGCTCTGCGCCTCGGCATAGCTGTCGAGCACCGCTTGGTACAGGGGGGTGTCGCCTTCGCGGACCGGTGCGAGCTGTGGCAGTGCGTCGAGCAACCTGGTGCGCTGGTTGGCCGCTCCACTGCCCGACGACAGCCGTCCCAGCGGCACCAGCTCACGGTTCTCGACCTCGTCTCCACGGGTGGTGAACGCTCGGAGGCCGAAGTCGCTGTCGGGCGAGCCGTTGGTGATGACGCGCCGGATCGATCGGATCGCGAGCTGTGACTTCGGCGTGCTGCCGCCGGGCAGAGCCTGACGCATCGATCCCGACCGGTCGACGACGAGCGTCATCCGGAATCGTCGCCCGCTCACCGACCACGCCGTCTGAGCGCGCGTGACGGCGGCCGCCGGCAGAGCGGTCGAGGGTTTGGCCGCCTCGGCGCGCACTCCCTCGGTCTCCCGGAACTGCTGTGGCAGTACGCCGTCGGCCGGCCGCAGACCGGCGGTCGCGAGCGCGTCGAGCGAGGCGTCGGAGCGGGTCAGATGTCTGGTCAGGATGTCGAAGGCGCGGCCACGAGCGCGTTCGTCCCCGCCGGAGAGCAGCGCCGCGGGGAAGTCGAGCACCCCGGTCAGGTTCGGGTCGTACGACGCGACGACCCGGCCCTTGCCGCCCCCGGCCTGGAGGCGCAGGACGTCGGCCTCCGAGGTGGGGATCGCATCGACCACGTCGTCGACGACGAGCTGCGCCGGCGACACCGAGCCGGTCGAGATCGACAGCCGGCTACTGAGGGCAGCGACCGACTTCGCGTCGGCTTCCGGCCCCCCGAGAGCCGTGAAGAGGCCGTGGACGGCGGCACTGTCGGTGCGGGGGTCGCCGGTGCCGCTGCGCGTCTTCTCGCCATCGGCGGCGAGTCGAGACCAGTCCGCGGGGGTTCCCGGCCAGCCCGAGGCCCGGGCCTTCTCGGCGTCGAGCGCCACCACCACCGGGCTGACGGCGATCGACACCCCGGTCTGGGGCAGCTGCCGAGCGCCGATGCCCGAGGCGCGAGCGGTGTCCAGCCACATCCGTGAGTCGGGGATCCACACGTCCGGGGGTTTCGTCGAGAGACCCCACCCCGACTGTCGCGCGAGTGCGGCCGCGATCTCACCCGAGGGCACGCTGGAGAGGTCCACGGTGACGCAGCTGCTCTCGAGCGAGCGCACCGCGGTGTCGACGGCGGAGGAGACGGCCGGGTCCGCCACGACTCGGAGCGGGGTGCTGCGCTCGCAGGACGGTCCTGCCTCGTCGGTGCCCGAGCCGTCGCGCAACACTGCCCAGAGGCCGAGCACGAGGATCAACGCGACCGCGGCGACCAGGGCGACCTTCGGGACCAGCCGGCCGCGTCGGGGGCGTCGGGGGCGTCGGCGGGTGGCCGCATGGCGCCCGTGGCGAGCCCTGGTGCGTGGTTCGGCAATCGTGTCGTCGGTCATCGGGGTTCCTCGGAGTAGGCCCGGCGGGCAGGGCGGCCGATCGACGCGCGGTGCGTCGGCGTCATCCGGCCACCGTGGCGAAAGCGTCGCGCAGCTCATCGGAGCCTGCCGCGGCCGGAAGCTGGTAGGCGCGGTCGAGCACCGAGGAGTCGGGGAAGATCAGCGGGCTGTTCGCGAGGTCGGGGTCGATCTCCTGCATGGCGTCGCGTGCACCGTCGACCGGGCAGATGTAGTTGACCCAGGCGGCCACCTTCGCGGCCACCTGAGGCTGGTAGTAGTACTCGACCAGCTGGGTGACGAGTGACGAGCGGGTCGAGGCCGCCGGCACCAGGAGGTTGTCGGCCCAGATCATCAGCCCCTCCTCCGGGACGACGAACTTGAGGTACGGGTTGTCGGTCTGCGCCTGGAGCACGTCGCCCGACCAGGCGATGCTGGCGACGAGCCGGCCTGAGGTGAGCTCGTCGACGAAGTCGTTGCCGTAGAACCCCTGGATCTGGCCGCGCTTCTTCTCGTCACCGAGGAAGCCGATCGCCGCCTCGACATCGCCGGGCGTGGCGGTGGCGGCATCCTTGCCCTGACCGAGCAGGGTCATGCCGATCGCGTCGTCGTACTCGGACAGCACGCCGAGGCGACCCTTGAGGTCGGAGCGGGTGAAGATCTCGCCGATCGAGGTGATGGC
>JBOFJB010000238.1:0-4673 GCA_051650465.1 Dermatophilaceae bacterium
TGGAAAGCAGCAGATACACGAAGATGAGCAGCGCCTTGACGATGCTCAGCCAGAACGGGGTGTCGCTGAAGTCGGCCAGTGGGTTGTCGGTGCTTTCAGCGGCAGCGGCGTGCGACAGCATGGCGACGACACTCATGCGCGGCCCCCGCGAAATATCTGCGGCGCCCACGCGGAGCGTGGGCAGAACACCGTGGGGTTCGGGCTCATGACGAACTCTCCTTGCGGACGGAGACCAGGGCTCCGGGGGCGCCGCCGAGAGTAGCGCGTAGGTCGCAGCCGACGGAGTTCGTGGGCAGCCAGACCACATAGTCGGCCATCTCGCAGACGACCGCCGGAGCGGTCACGGTGGTCTCACCTGACGTGACCACGAGCCGGTCACCATCGACGACGCCGAGCGTGCCGGCGGTCGCCGCAGACACCCGAGCAACCGGGCGAGGTGCGGTGCCGGCGAGGAACGGCTCGCCGTCCTGCATCGACCCACGGTCGAGCAGATGCCGCCAGGTTGCGAGGACCAGGGTGCCCTCGGTGAGTTCGGGGACCTCACCGGGCTCGGTGGTCGGGGCCGGCAGGCGGCTTCCGCCCCAGCGGCCGAGTCGGTGCATCTCGGCGCGGACCTCCCGCAGCGTGCGAGTGCCGAGGAAGGCGCCCATCTCGTCGGCCAGCATGTCGAGCGCGCGGTAGTCACTGACGTAGCCGGTGTCGAGCGCGGCCTCGAACGGACGCGGGCGCCCCTCCCAGTCGACGAACGTCCCGCCCTTCTCGGCGTGTGCCGCGACCGGCAGCACGACGTCGGCGGCCTCGGTGACCGCGGAGTGGCGGACCTCGAGCGAGACGACGAAGGAGCGGCGCAGCGCCTGGTCGACGTCCGGGACGCCGAGGTCGGCGGGGTCGACCCCACCGATGACGAGCGCGTCGAGGTCGCCGGCGGCCGCGGAGGCGACCATGCGCGCGGTGTCGCGGCCGGGTTCAACGGGCAACGGACCGGCGTGCCACACCGTGGCGACCTCATCCCGGGCTGTAGCGTCGAGTGGACGGCCACCTGGCAGAAGTGTGGGCAGCGCGCCGGCCTCGAGAGCACCGCGCTCGCCCGCACGGCGCGGGATCCAGGCGAGCCGGGCACCGGTGGACTCGGCGAGGGCAGCCGCGGCGCTCAGCGCGCCGGGGACCATCGCCAGCCGCTCGCCGACGAGGATGACGCCGCCCGTGCGCAGGGCTTGGCCGGCCTCGGTGACCGTGCCGGAGCCGGCACCGGCAGCGAGGGCGCGAAGCACCTCAGGCTCGGTGCCGGGCGCTGTCGGGATGAGCGTGCCGCCCACCTTGGCCAGGCCGCGAGTGGCCACCGCAGACACCGAGAAGACCCGGGTCGCGCTGCGGCGGAACGCCTTCCGCAAGCGAAGAAACACCATCGGACTCTCGTCCTCGGGTTCGAACCCGACGAGGACGACCGATTGGGCAGCCTCCAGGTCGGCGTAGGTCACCCCACCGCCCGTTGTTCCCGCAGTCCCAGGGCCGGTGGCGACAACCGACGACGCAAGGAAGTCGGCCTCCTCGGCACTGTGCGGGCGGGCCCGGCAGTCGACGTCGTTGGTGCCGAGCACGGTGCGCGCGAACTTGCTGTAGGCGTAGGCGTCCTCGGCGCTGACCCGACCCCCGGTGAGCACCCCTGCGGACCCCGCCGCGGTGAGCCCAGCCGCCGCGGCGGCGAGCGCATCCTGCCACGACACGACCCGGAGTTCCCCGTCGTCCCCGCGCACCATGGGGAACTCGAGACGGTCGCCGACGGCGGTGGAGGCGAACGCCCAGCGGCCCTTGTCGCAGTTCCACTCCTCGTTCACCGCCGGGTCCGCTTGGGCGAGCCGGCGTAGCACGGAGCCGCGACGGTGGTCGGTGCGCTGGGCGCACCCGCTGGCGCAGTGCTCGCACACGCTCGGGGTGGAGACCAGATCGAACGGCCGGCTGCGGAACCGATACGCCGAGCCGGTGAGCGCGCCCACCGGGCAGATCTGCACGGTGTTGCCGGAGAAGTACGACTCGAACGGCTGCTCCTCGTAGATGCCGACCTGCTGCAGCGCCCCGCGCTCGACGAGCGCGATGAACGGGTCGCCGGCGACCTGCTCGGAGAAGCGGGTGCACCGCGCGCACAACACACATCGCTCGCGGTCGAGCAGCACCTGGGAAGAGATGTTGATCGGCTTGGGGTAGGTGCGTTTGACGTCGTCGAACCGCGACGTCGACCGGCCGTTGCTCATCGCCTGGTTCTGCAGCGGGCACTCGCCGCCCTTGTCGCAGACCGGGCAGTCGAGTGGATGGTTGATGAGCAGCAACTCCATCACCCCGCGCTGGGCCTTGTCGGCTCCGGGCGAGGTGTACTGCGTCTTGACCACCATGCCCGGAGCGACCGCCATCGTGCACGAGGCTTGCGGCTTCATCCGGCCGGGCGGGCCCTGCATCTGCAGAGGTTCACCGGGCGCGCCGTCGGGGCCGGGACGGCCCGGCATCCACACCTCGACGAGGCACTGCCGGCAGGCGCCGACCGGGTCGAGCCCGGGATGGTCGCAGAACCGCGGGATGTCGATGCCGACCTGCTCGGCGGCCCGGATGACGAGGGTGCCTTTGGGCACGCTCGCCTCGACCTCGTCGATGGTCAACGTGACGAGGTCGACCGGGGCCGGAGCGACCGGTTCGGACGTTGTGGTCATGCGGGCACGCTGTCCTTGAGGTCCGCGGCGAACAGCGTCGACGCCCTGGGGTCGAACGGGCAGCCGCCGTGGGTGAGGTGGGCGAGGTACTCGTCGCGGAAGTACTCGATGGAACTGGTGATCGGGCTGGTCGCGCCGTCTCCGAGCGCGCAGAAACTGCGGCCGAGGATGTTGTCGCAGATGTCGAGGAGGGTGTCGAGATCCTCCTCGCTGCCCTGGCCGTGCTCGAGGCGGCCGAGAACCTGCTTGAGCCACCAGGTCCCCTCCCGGCACGGCGTGCACTTGCCGCAGGACTCGTGCATGTAGAAGTCGGTCCAGCGGTCGACCGCGCGGACCACGCACGTGCTGTCGTCGAAGATCTGCAGCGCACGGGTGCCGAGCATCGAGCCGGCGGCGCTGACCGACTCGAAGTCCAGCGGCACGTCGAGGTGCTCAGCAGTGAACAGCGGTGTCGAGGAGCCGCCCGGAGTCCAGAACTTCAGCGACCGCTCCGGGTCGCGCATCCCACCGGCCATCTCGAGCAGCTCGCGCAGGGTGATGCCGAGTGGCGCCTCGTACTGGCCGGGGTTCGCGACGTGGCCGGACAGGCTGAACAGGCCGAAGCCCGTGGACGTCTCGGTTCCCATGCCGGTGAACCACGACACGCCCTCGCCGATGATCCCCGGCACCGAGGCGATGGACTCGACGTTGTTGACCGAGGTGGGGCGGGCGTAGAGGCCGGCGACCCCGGGGAATGGCGGCTTGCTGCGTGGCTGGCCGCGGCGGCCCTCGAGGCTGTCGAGCAATGCGGTCTCCTCACCGCAGATGTACGCGCCCGCACCGGCGTGCACGGTGACCTCGACGTTCACCCCGCTGCCGTGGATGTCGTTGCCGAGGTGGCCGGCGGCGCGCGCTTCCTCGACGGCCCGGAGCAGCCGCCGGTAGACGTGCACCACCTCGCCGCGCAGGTAGATGAAGGCGTGCTCGCAGCCGATGGCATAAGAACTGATGACGATGCCCTCAAGGAGCACATGCGGGTTGGCCATCATCAGCGGGGTGTCCTTGCAGGTCCCCGGTTCGGACTCGTCCGCATTGACGACGAGATACCGCGGCCCGCCGTCGGGCGGCGCCATGAACGACCACTTCATCCCGGTGGGGAAGCCAGCGCCGCCTCGGCCGCGCAGTGCGGAGTCCTTGACCGCCTGGATGACGGCCGCCGGCTCCATCGCCAACGCGGTGTCGAGCGCGCGGTAGCCGCCGTGGCGGCGGTACGTGTCGAGCGTCCAGGACTGCGGGTCATCCCAGAACGCGCTGAGGATCGGCGTGAGCGGAGTCGGCATCAGGCGTCCTTCCCATCGTCGGCCCGTTTGGTGGCACGGCGACGCTCACGGGCGTCGGTGAAGCCGGCGGCGCGTGCCGACTCCTCATCGCGGAACCACACCTCGGCCTTGGTCCGGTGGTACCACGGCGAATCGGTGGTGTGGAACAGCATCGAACTGGCATTGCCCTTGACCAACCACCCAGCAGGGCCCGAACCGTCAGCGGCCGGGCGGGCGGAGTGCTCACCGAAATCACCGCTCGCCAGCCCCGACGCGACCGGCGGGGCGGCTGGCTGCCTGGCTGCGGACGCCGAACCGCCTGCCGGAGAAGCCGACTCGCTCACCGGGGCCGGCTGCTCTGCTGCTGGTTTCGTCGTCTGCCCGGCCGAGGATGCCGATTGACCTGCCGGAGCAGCCCAACCGTGGCTCCGCGCGACCCGCAGCCCGGCGAGCGACGGCTCGCCGGCGCCGGTGCCTTCGTCCGCGAGCCCGTCGGGGAAACCGGCGAGCACCCGGCTGACCTCGCGGAACGTGCACACCCGGCTCGGCCCGCGGGTGGGCGTCACCGGGTGGCCGGCGATGAGGTCGTCGACCAACTCGATGGTCGACTGCGGCGTCTGGTTGTCGAAGAACTCCCAGTTCGTCATCACCACGGGCGCGTAGTCGCACGCGGCGT
>JBOFJB010000239.1:0-5958 GCA_051650465.1 Dermatophilaceae bacterium
CCTCGGTGTACTCGAGGATGATGGCGATAGCGCTGGGTTCGTAGTCGACCCCTTCGGATCTTGCCGGCTCGACGAGCGCAGCACGCGCCTCGTCCTCGGGCAGTTCGCCGATCATCGGGAACCTGAACAGACGCTCGGCGTACGACTTCGCTTCTCCGGCCAGCCCGGGAAGCTGCGGCAGCCCCGCACCGGCGAACGTGACGGGGAGCCTTCGCTGTACGGTCCGGTGGACCGCTCCGATGAGCGCCTCGAGTTCGGTCTTGCTCAGGAACTGGATCTCGTCGAAGAGGAAGATGACACCGGTGTCCTGTTCGGTCGCGGCTCGTCCGATGGCTTCGAACACGTCGGCCAGGTCGTCGTTGAGGATGCCCGTATCTCCGTAGCCGGCAGCAGCGTCGACATCCAGGCCACCGGCCAGGGAGCCATCAGGCGCCACGGTGAGCGAGAACGACGTGAGGATGGCCGCGGCCGCCTTCGCGCGTTCGCCCCAGCGGGCCTTGGGCGAGACCCGCAGCAGGGCGCGCCGTGCCAAGTTGGCGATCTGCGGCCCGAAGTCGGTGTTCTTCGACACCTCGCCGTCGACAGCGATCCAGCTCGCTTCCTCGGCAACTCGCCGGTACTCACCGAGCAGCACCGTCTTCCCGACCCCACGAAGCCCGGTGACGACGAGCGACTGTTCGGTGTATCCGGCCGAGAGACGGTCCAGCGACGGCGCGCTCGACGTACCGGGCGACGACTTGAGTTCAGGTTCTGCCCCGCTCGTGCCTGGACCCTCCACCAGCCGGCGACTGGGCTGCCCTGTGACACAGCCCAGTTCGGGACGCGACTCCGGAGTGTGGGCCTGCCGAAGGTCGACCTCGACCGCGCGCTCCAGCGCGCCGGTGAGTTGGACGACGACGAGTGATGTGGCGGATGCGCCCCGGGCCAGTGGGGCGTCGTCACCGCCCGTGTTCGTTGCCGCCCGTCACATGAATGCTCCACATCACGACGACGCTCAGCCGGGGCGGGTCATCGCCTCCGGATCGACCCAGCGGTCGTAGTCCTCGGCGGAGACGCGGCCCGAGGCCAGCGCCGCGTCGCGCAGCGCCGACCCGTCGCGGTGCGCTTGCGTGGCGATCGCCGCCGCCGCGTCGTAGCCGAGGTGCGGCGCGAGCGCGGTGACGAGCATGAGGTCGGCGTCCAGATGCGCAGCGATCCGGTCGAGGTCGGGCTCGAGCCCGGCGACGCAGTGCGCCGTGAACGACCGGCAGCCGTCGGCGAGCAGCCGTACCGACTCCAGCACCGCATGCGCCATCACCGGGGTGAACACGTTGAGTTGGAAGTTGCCCTGGGAACCCGCGAACCCGACCGTGGTGTCGTTGCCGAACACCCGGGTCGCCACCATCGTCAGCGCCTCGCACTGGGTCGGGTTGACCTTGCCCGGCATGATCGACGAGCCGGGCTCGTTCTCGGGAATCCGCAACTCGCCGATACCGGTGCGCGGGCCGGAGGCGAGCCAGCGTACGTCGTTGGCGAGCTTCATCAGCGCCCCGCCGAGGGTGCGCAGTGCGGAGGAAACTGCCACAAGGCCGTCGTGCGCTGCGAGTTCGACGAACAGGTTGTCGGCCTGCCGGAACTCGATGCCGGTCTCGGCGGTGAGGTACTGCGCCACCAACGGCCCGAACTCGGCCGGCGCGTTCAACCCGGTGCCCACCGCGGTGCCGCCGATCGCGACCTGCCGCACTCGCGCACCCGCATGTCGCACGTCATCCTGGGCCTGCCGCACCTGCTCGGCCCAGGCGCCGATCTCCTGCCCGAGGGTCACCGGGGTGGCGTCCTGCAAGTGGGTACGACCGACCTTGACGACCGCCGCGTACTCGGCCGCCTTCGCCTCGAGTGCCGCGACCAACGCGGCCACCGCCGGATGCAGCCGCTCCTCCAGTTCCAGCGCCACGGCCACGTGCACCGCCGACGGGAAGGTGTCGTTGCTCGACTGACTGCGGTTGACGTGGTCGTGGGGATGCACTGGTGCTGTGCGGCCGACCGCGCTGCCGAGCAACTCAGTGGCCCGGTTGGCCACGACTTCGTTGGCGTTCATGTTGGTCTGCGTTCCCGACCCGGTCTGGAACACCACGAGCGGGAAATGGTCGTCGTGATCGCCGCGCGCCACCTCGTCGGCCGCCTGCACCATCACGGCGGCCACGTCGTCGTCGATCAGCCCGAGCCGGGCGTTGGCGAGCGCCGTGCATTTCTTCAGCACCCCGAGCCCACGCACCATCGGGCGGCCCCAGACGAAACGGTCGCGGCCGATATCGAAGTGCTCGAGGCTGCGTTGGGTCTGGGCGCCCCAGTACCGGTCGACGGCCACCTCGACCGTTCCCATGGTGTCGCGCTCGGAACGGGTGGCGTCCGCCCGCACCATCCGATGCTCGGCATCGTCGCCGGCAGTTGCGGGCCTCCCCGATGTCCCCTGAGCGGTGGGCTGGTCTGGCGAGCCGGCATCCGTCATCCCCTCACGCTAGATGAGGCATCGATCGGCAGCCCTGGGTACCGCGTGACGGAGCCGCGGGCGGGCCGCCCTGGCGACTAGGGAACCGCGTGGACCTGGACCTTTGGGGTCTCCCGGATCAGGGTGCGGCTGTGTGACACTGACCGCCAGCCACCTGCAGCGGCGCGGTGACCGGCTGGTTCGGCTCACGCGGCGCCCGAGACGGACGGAGCGCGACGATGACGACGAACACCAGCCGACTGCGTGGCGCGTCTGACCTTCCGGATGCCGACGGCGTGCACCCACCCACGGCCTGGATGGCGCGGCGCGAGTGGCGAGCGGCGCTCGAGTACGCCTCGTCGGCGGTGCGACTACGCCGACTCGACGACTGGCCACCCGGCGACGGTCACCCGGTGCTCGTGCTCCCCGGTTTCCTCGCCGGCCCTGAGTCCACGGTCGTTCTCCGCCAGCACCTTCGCAAACTCGGCTACCGCACCCACGACTGGCGGCACGGCCGCAACCTCGGCTTGCGCGAGGGCATGCCGGAGCGGCTGCGGGAGTTGCTCCTCGAACTTCACGACCGCTACGGCCGCCGGGTGAGCCTCGTCGGGTGGAGCGCCGGCGGCGTCTACGCCCGAGAGATGGCCCGCGCACTTCCCGAGCAGACTCGCTGCGTCATCACCCTGGGTAGCCCGTTCCGCGGGCATCCGGCGTCGACCCGCGCATGGGCCACCTACCGGCTCCTCAACCGAGGTGCCTTTACCGAGGAGTTGTTCTCCGAGGAGGCCCGAGCACGCCGAGCCGAGCCGTTGCCGGTGCCGACCACGTGCGTCTATTCGCGCAGTGACGGCATCGTCGCCTGGCAGTGTTGCGTCTCCGAGGCGGCTCCGCTGACCGAGAACGTCGAGGTGACCGGCAGCCATCTCGGCTACGGGTACCACCTCGACACGCTGCGCGTCATCGCCGACCGGCTTACCCAGCCCGAGGGGGCGTGGATGCCGTACCAGGCTGTGCTACAACCACTTTCTCTCGACGGCGAGCGGCCGGTCCCGAGGCAGACAAGCACGACGCCGCCAGGGGTAGGCGCAACGTCGGCAATCACGACGACGCCGCGCCGCCTCGTTTCGTCGCACCGGCGTCCGCGAACCGGCGACGCGCACCACGCCGCGGACCGGGCCGGCTGAAGCCCGCGGTTCCCCGAGGGGCTGCGGTCGCCTCGGTGGGCTGACCTCATCCGACTCGGCCGGCCGGCGCGTTGTTCGTGCCGGGGACCGGTCACTCCGTGGAGGCGGAGCCGATGTTCACCATCCAGTGGATGCCGAAACGGTCGGCGAGGGCTCCGTACTCGTCGCCCCATACCTGCTTCTCGAGCGGCGTCTCGATGGTGGCGCCGTCACTGAGTTGTGCCCAGTACTCGCGCAGCGACTCGTCGTCGCCGCCGAGGCTGAGGCGCACATTGGTGCCCGGGTGGTGGGAGCCCTCCTGCCCGGGCGGCACGTCGGACGCCATGAGAGTGAACCCCGACGGCGTCGTGAGGTTCGCGTGCATGACACCGTCGGCAGACGGGCCGGCGCCGCCGTACTCGCCGAAGGTGCTCACCGTGAGTTCGCCGCCGAGCACCTGCTGGTAGAACTCCATCGCCTCGCGGGCGTTGCCGGCGAAGTTGAGGTAGGGGTTGAGGATCGAGGCCATCGGGCGCTCCTTCGCGCTAGTCGGTAGTGGTGCCTCCGCACGCTACGCCGCGCCACCGACAGCGTCGACCTCCCGCCGGCTCGACCGCACCCACCCTCCAGACTCGGCCGCGCCGGGTAGTCCAAGTGGCCCGGGTCGGCGAGAAGCCCGCCGGGCCTCAACCGGTGGGCGGACCGCGCCTCAGCCTCCAGGCCGATGACGGTCGGCGCCACACCGCCCCACGATCGGGCCATGCTCATCACCGAAAGCCTGCTGCTACTGCTCACCGACGACAAGTCCGGGAAGCCGACCTCGTCGTCGACCATGTGGGCCTCGGTCGAGACCGCGCTCGGCGGGGCGCTGCTCGTCGACCTCGCGGCGGGCGGCCGGCTGTCGTTCACCGGGCACCGCGGCAAGCCGGTCGTGCACGTCGCCGACCCGCGACCGACCGGCATCCCGATCCTCGATACCGCGCTCGCCCGACTCGCCGAGAGGCCCGGCGAGTCGGGTGAGAGGGCCGAGCGGGCGATCGGCCGGATCGGCAAGGGCGCGGAGGAGACCACGTACGAGATGCTGGCCGCCAGGGGTCTGGTCCGCCGCGAGGACGGCCGGATACTCGGCCTGTTCCCCACGACCCGGTGGCCGGCCGCTGACGCCACGGCGGAGTCGGAGGTGCGGGCCGAACTACACGCCGCTCTCGTCGACAACGCTGCACCAACGACCCGGGCCGCGGCGCTGGCGTCCCTGTTACTCGCGCTCGGCCAGTTGGGCCTCGTCGTCGACAAACCGCACCGCAAGGCGGCAACGGTGCGCGCCACACACCTCGCGGCTGGCGACCCGGCCGGCGACGCGGTCACGGCCGCAGTCAAGGCCGCCAGCGACGCCACCACGGTGGCCATCATCGCCACGACAACAACGTCGGCAGCGACCACAGCGGCGATCACGTCATGCTGACCGTACGGCTGGTCGCCGCACGCTCACGCACGATCGTCCGGTACGGCAATCGCCGGATGCCGCCCGGATGTCGCCCGATCACCGCGTGAGCGCCTCATCGTTCACCACCCGCCAGTAGCGGGAGTGGCGGCGGAGGTCGAGTTCGGCCGGGCCGCGCACGAACGGCCGCTCGGGCCAGACCTCGACACCGACTCCCTCCTGCTCGAGCCGGGCCCGAATCTCGGCGAACCTCCGGCTCACCGACGGGGTGGTCGCCACCCGGGTCGCGCCGGTGGCCTCGGTGAACGCGAGCAACTGCTCGGCAACGTCACCGCGGCGGACCTCGGCCGGCACCTCGGCGAGACATTCCCGGATGAAGCCCGCCCGCAGCGGGCTGAAGCCAGGGTCGTTCCACAGGTCCTCGTCCCAGACGAACGCGGCAGGCCGGCCGGGGTTGGCCGCGAGCGCCTCGTTCGTCGGTGACAGCCGGTCCCCGTGCACCCAGACCACGGTGTCGTCGGGTCGGAGGCCGGTGGGTTGGCGCGCCGGCGGGTTCGGCACCCGGGTGAGGCGATCGGCATCCACCCCGGCGATGCCCGCCGCGACCTGACCACCGGGGAACAACCGCCGCCCGAGCGTCTCGTACGACGCCGCGAACGGGCAGCCGGAGTCGCGCACCGGGCAGGTGCCGCAATACCGATCGCCGGCGTACTTGCGGAGGTTGGCGCGGTTCCAGAGGTAGGGCTTGCTGCCGAACGTCGACGAAACCCATTGCCACGAGAGGTTGTTCGACGCCGAGTCACCGTCGAGCAGGTGGGTGAGAAACCACCTCGCCCCGGCCTGCCAGGCGACCTGGCGATGGTGCACCAGGTACGAGGCGAGCCACA
>JBOFJB010000240.1:0-4396 GCA_051650465.1 Dermatophilaceae bacterium
TTCGACCCTCGCGGACCGCGACGGCGGCGATGACCAGGCCGGCGACCGGGTCGGCCCAGGACCAGCCGAGCGTGGCGTTGAGCAGGAGCCCGAGGAGCAGCGCCGCGGAGAGGTAGGTGCACAGCAGGGTCTGGGTGCCGTCTGCGACAACGGCGTTGGAGCCGAGGGCTCGACCGGTGCGGCGCTGCGCCCAGGACAGCACCGGCATGACCGCCAGGGACACGGCGGCGAGCACGATGCCGACGGTGGAGGAGTCCGGTTCACGGCCGCTGACCAGGGCTCGCACGGACTCGACGCCGACGTAGGCGGCGAGGGCGAAGAACGAGAACGCCATCAGCCGCAGCGCGGTGCGCTCTCGAGCCTCGGGCAGCCGGTGCCGGAACTGCCACAGGATGACCAGGCCCGAGGACACCTCGACGACCGAGTCCAAGCCGAACCCGACCAGGGCCACGGACCCGGCGACGACACCGGCGGTGATGGCGATGACGGCCTCGACGACGTTGTAAGTGACCGAGGCGCCGGCGAGCAGCTGGGCGCGCCGGCCGAGGCGCCGGCGGTCGGTCGCGCTCAGCGGATGGCGCGCAACTCCGGCGGTCACCGCGATGGGCCACGCGCGATGAGGGCGGTCATCGCGCCGGCTCCCCGGTATGCGGGCTGCCGGCCCCGTACCTGTCACAGAGGGCGACCCGATCGCCGGTGCGGGCGAGCAGCCGCTCGGCCGCGGCCCACAGGTCCATCAGCTCGGCCGCGTGGTTGAGCGAGTAGACCGTGGCCCGTCCCTCCGCCCGTGAGGTGACCAGCCCGCAGTCGCGCAGGCACCCGAGGTGCTTGGAGACGGTGGACTGCGCGAGCCCGAGGTGCGCCGTCAGGTCGACGACGCGGTGCTCACCGAGTGCCAGGTGTTGGAGGATGACGATCCGGTTCGGGTCGCTGAACCCGTGGAACAGGCACGCCGCGGCGGTGCGCCCACCCACGAGGTCGGGACCGGCATCGGAAACGTCGAGGCCGGCATCGGAAACGTCGGGACCAGCATCCGGACCGTCGAGGCCGGCATCCGGACCGTCGAGGCCGGCATCCGGAAGATCAACGCCGTTCGGAGTTTTCATCGCCACACGGCGATGATGACCGAGGCGCGTCGACACGTCAAGAACGGCCGGCGCCGAGCCGGATCCGCTGAGGCGCGGCCAGGGAGCAGCACCCACCGGCGGCGTCGCCGGCCTCGTCGAACAGCCCCGCACCCCCGCACACGCCGGTCTCGGGGAGGGTGAGCTCGACCCGCGCGGCTGCCTCGTGGTCGCCCGCGATGAGTGCGACGACAGAACGGACCTGCTCGTACCCGGTCATCGCGAGGAACGTCGGGGCACGGCCGTACGACTTCATCCCGACAACGTAGACACCGGGCTCGCCGGGGTGGGCGAGCTCTGCGACGCCGTGCGGGTAGACGCTGCCGCAGGAGTGGACGTTGGGGTCGATGAGCGGGGCGAGGCGGACCGGGGCCTCCAGCCGCTCGTCGAGGTCGAGGCGCAACTCACCGGCGATCGAGTGGTCGGGACGGAACCCGGTGAGGCCGACGATCTCGTCGAGGCCGTCGACGACGGCGCCGTCCTCGCTGTGGAGAGACACTGAGCCGTCTACGGATTCGACTGCGGCGGTGCGAAATCCGGTGACCACTCGGACGTCGCCGTCCTTGACGGCCTGCTTCGCGCGCTGACCGAGGGCACCCCGGGCGGGGAGTTCGTCGGCGTCACCACCGCCGAACGCGTCGCCGGTACTGCCGCTGCGTAGCACCCAGACCACCGCAGTCCCCGGTGCGCGCCTCGCGAGCGTCGCCAGGGCCACCAAGGCCGTGAGAGCCGAGTGGCCGGCTCCGACCACGGCGGTGGTTCGGCCCCCGTACCGGGAGATGTCGTCGGCGTGGTCGGTGTCGGGGACGCGGTAGGCGATTCGCTCGGCAGCAGCCCGCTCGCCGTCGGCCGGATACCCGTCGCCGCCAAGCGGGCCCGGCCGGGTGAACGTGCCCGACGCGTCGATGACGGCCGCCGCAGTGACGCGTGACGGACTGCCGTCCGCGGCATCCACGTGCACGGTGAACGGCTGCGCCTCCCGGCCCGAGTCCACCACTCGATCGCGACCCCGGCGTGCAACGCCCGTGACAGCAGCCCCGTAGCGCACCCGGTCGCCAAGGGCGTCGGCGAGCGGCTGGAGGTAAGCCTGCGCCCACTCGGCACCGAGCGGGTAGCCGTCGGGGTCGGGCGCGCGCCATCCGGTCGGCTCGAGGATCCGCCGAGCAGCGGGGGCGATGAGCTCGGACCACGGCGAGAAGAGCCGTACGTGCCCCCACTGGCGGACGGCGGCGCCGGCGCGGTCGCCACGCTCGAGGACGACGACCTCGATATCGCGCTCGACGAGGTTGGCTGCGGCGGCCAGGCCGGCGGGTCCGGCCCCGATGACGACGACCGGCCCGGTGATCTCGGCGGTGGGGTGCGACATGTCACGTTCCTTTATTCGATGAACATCGATGCATGCGAATCTTGCTCTTGAACATCGACGGGTGTCAAGATGAACCGATGGCGAAGCCCGCGGTTCTCGAACCCGCCTCCGCATCCGAGCAGGGCGTGGTCTGCTGCCCACCCCTGACCCGCGAGCCCCTGAGCGCAGGTCAGGCCGCGACCGCAGCCGCGATGTTCAAGGCGCTCGGCGACCCGGTGCGCCTGCGGATCTTCTCGGCTATCGCGTCCGCCCGAGATGGCGAACTGTGCGTCTGCGACATCCTTGATGTGGGCGTCTCCCAGCCAACGGTCAGCCATCACCTAAGGAAGCTCCGCGAGGCAGGGCTGCTCACCAGCCGCAAGCAGGCCACCTGGGTGCACTACCGGGTCGCACCGGACGCCCTCGCGAGCATCGCCCGGATCGTCCAGCCAGCACCCTGAGCCAGCCACCCGTGGTGGCGGGCATCTGCGTCGGGCGCTGACCCGACGGCCTGGGTCGCCGATCACCGGCTCCTGCGCGACCGGGCAGCCCATGACCTGGGCTTTCGCAGTCCTGTCCTCAGCGATGTCGGCACCGACCCGGTCACCGACCCGGTCACCGACCTGCTCACCGTAGTGACCGGGCCGCGGCGGATCGGCACGTCCGTCGCTCTTCTGGACACCGCAGCAGCGTTGCGTGCGCGGAAAGATGTCGGCCCACGCAGGTGATCCACCTGCCGTGCGACGGGATGCGGGACCGAGACCTACGCCGCAGCCTGACGCTCGGGCGGGGGCCCATCCGTTCGGTCGACGCCCCGCGAGCCACGGCGGCGGGCCTGGCTGCTCGACGAGATCAGCACACTGCCGGGCGTGTCGACGCATACGGCCTTGCCTGGCAGGACTACCTCACCTGCGGCACTTGGTCTCGGCGTTCGCCGCTCTCTGGTGCGAACGCCCGGACGACGACGACCGACGCGTCGTCGGCGCCCAGGCCAAGCTCTACCTGACCGACACGGTCCTGGCCTGGCCCCCTGCGCCGCTACGCGCGGGGGTGCCCGATCCCGACATGACCCGACTCACTGAGTCCGTTTTCGCCGTCACCCGCGCACGCGCGATCGACGGCCTGGAGGAAGACCGCTGGACCGGCGGGGACATCATTGCGTACGCACGCACGCTGTCCGGCAACGAGATCGACCTCGCACCGGTCCGGATACCGACCTCGGCTGGTGTCGTGACGAGTGTGCCGGTCGAGGCCAAGTGGGTCGACCAGGGCTGGCGCTCCGACCCCGCGACAACGAAGCGGCCTGACCGGCGTTGCCGCTGGTCAGGCCTCTTCGCACTGTCTCAACACAGTGCGCGCCCGAAGGGATTCGAACCCCTAACCTTCTGATCCGTAGTCAGATGCTCTATCCGTTGAGCTACGGGCGCCTGTCGCGCACCCGGCGCAACGTTTGCGAAGGCTACCGGAGCGCCGAGCCGTGCGGGAAATCGGATGAGGAGCCGTTCGGGGACGAGCGTGCTCACCCGGGTTGGTGGGCCGGCCGACAAGCAGCGGCACCACCCGCGGGCACCAGCGCGCGCGAGGTGGCCCGGCGCCATCCGGCATTGCCTGTTGGCCGGCCGAGCGTCCGGCGCTCTCGAGACCAGATGACAGCCAACCACGAGCGCCTGACCTCCACTTCCGGCGCTCCTGCAAGAGTTTTCGGCTCTCGACCGGCGCTGTGAGCCGGCTCATAGTGGCGGAAGCGCTTACGCTCCGCTACCGGCGAGTAGCCGCCCCTACGGTGAAGCGCAAGCTCCCAGCGGCGGGCGCCCGACCACCGCTACAGCGGTCCCGGAGTCCGCGCTCGTGGGGTGGCCACCACCATCCGGAACGGCGGAAGAACTGCTATGACCACCATCGCCCAGGGGACCCAGAACGAGCCAGC
>JBOFJB010000241.1:0-3417 GCA_051650465.1 Dermatophilaceae bacterium
CGGGTCGGCCTGCCCTGGCCGACTCTGTTGGCCTTCGTGCGGATCCGTACCAACCCACGAGCGTTCGCTGAGCCGCTGACCGCGGCTGAGGCATGGCAGTACGTCGAGGAGTGGTTGGCGGCCCCCGCGGCCTGGCTACCGGTCCCGACCCGGGGCCACACCGGAATCCTCGGCGATCTGGTGCGGCGGCACCACCTCGTCGGCAACGCGCTGCCCGACGGTCACCTCGCCGCTCTGGCGATCGAGCACGGCGTGCCGGTGTGCTCGGCCGACAGCGACTTCGCCCGGTTCGCGGAGGTGCGCTGGGTCAATCCGTTGGCGGCATAGGAGGGCGCATCGTCGGCAGTTTCTCGACGCGGGTCACGGCTGGGGCGGTGGTCACACAGAATCTACGGGCCGCGCTCCCCGCTGGCCATGCGGTGTGCATAATTGTATGCTAAACGCATGTCCATGCTGCAGATCCGAAACGTGCCGGACGACATCCACCGCCGGCTCAAGTCGCGGGCAGCGTTGGCGGGTGTCTCGCTCTCCGAACTGGCGCTCTCTGAGCTTCGTCGGTCTCTGGAGCGCCCCACCCGCCGGGAACTCCTCGCCAGGGTCGCCGACCGTGAGAGGACCACGGGCGGCGAAGATGCCGTGGACGCGGTGCGTGCCGAGCGCGACGCCCGGTGATCGTCCTCGACGCCTCTGCGGTGGTCGAGTTCGTCCTCGGCCGACCGAGAGCGGCGCTCGTCGCTGACCGCATCGCCGACCCGGACCTCACGTTGCACGCACCACACCTGCACAGCATCGAGACGGCTCAGGTGGTCCGTCGCTACGTGCTCGCGGGAACGGTCACTGCCGAGCGGGGGAGCGATGCCCTGGCAGACCTGGTCGATCTCGACATCACCGCTCACGATCACGAGCCGCTGCTCCCCCGCATCTGGCGACTGCGCGACAATGCCACCGCGTACGACGCCGCCTATCTGGCCCTCGCCGAAGTCCTGCAGGCGCCGCTGGTCACCCTGGACGCCCGGATGGCCCGATCCTCGGGGCATGACGTGGTCGTCGAGACGCTCTGACCCGTTCCCTCGAGCACGGCCGAGCAGGTGGGGTCGACGGTGACCGCGCAGTCAATGGGCACCGGCGGACCTGACGTGGACGCCGCGTGCCGGACTCAGTCGATGTACTGGTGGCCGCCCGCATCGGTGAACGGCGCATCGGGGGAGTCCAGCACCTCCGGCGGGATCGGGTCGGGCACCCCGGCGGTGATCGTGCTGCCGTCGGCCCGGATGCCGCCGGTCTGCGGGGTCTCGTCGACGTCACCGGCGAGCCGTGGCCCGTGGCAGTCGATCTCGACCATGACAGGCGCGCCGGGTGCCACGTCGAACCGCTCACCACGGACCAGCACCGGCACGGATGCCGTGCCCTCCTCTGCGGTGAGCGTCATCCGGGCCGGTTCGACGTCAACCCGGACGCGGGTGCCGCGCCAGGTGAGCCGAAACGACAGCGAGCGCCAGCCGTCCGGCAGCCGCGGGTCCAGCCGCAATATCCCACCGTGGTCGCGCATCCCGCCGAACCCGTTGACCAGCGCCGCCCACACTCCACCGGCGGAGGCCACGTGCAGCCCGTCGACGGTGTTGCCGTGCAGGTCGGCGAGGTCGACGTAGAGCGCGCGCAAGAAGTACTGGAACGCCGCCTCGTGATAACCGACCTCGGCCGCCACGACTGCCTGCACCACGGCCGACAGGGTGGAATCGCCGGTGGTGATCGGGTCGTAGTACTCGAAGTCGTTGCGTTTCTCCTCCGTGGTGAACCGGTCACCCTGGAGAAACAGCGCGAGCACGACGTCCGCCTGCTTGAGCACCTGGAAGCGGTAGATCACCAGCGGGTGGTAGTGCAGCATCAGCGGGCGCAACTCGGCCGGAGTTCGGCTGAGATCCCACACCTCGCGGTCGAGGAAGAAGTCGTCCTGCGGGTGGATGCCGAGCCCGTTGTCGAACGGGATGTGCATCCCCTCCGCGCACCGCCGCCACTCCACCACCTCGGTGTCCTCGAGCCCGAGCCGGCCGGCGGTGCGGGAGAACTCCTCGGGGTGCTCGGCGCGGACCCGGTCCACCGCCGCGGCAGCCTGCTCCAGGGTGAACCGCGCCATGATGTTGGTGAACAGGTTGTTGTTCACCACGGTGGTGTACTCGTCGGGCCCGGTGACGCCGTGGATGTGGAAGCTGGACGTGGCGTTGTGCCGCCAGAACCCCAAGTCGGCGTACAACCTGGCGGTCTCGATGAGTACGGCGAGACCGTCACGCACCAGCCAGCCCACGTCATCCGTGGCCGCGACGTACTTCACCAGTGCGTGCGCGACATCCGCGTCGATGTGCACCTGCGCCGTGCCCGCTGCGTAGTACGCCGACGCCTCCTCCCCGTTGATGGTGCGCCACGGGAACAGCGCGCCCCGCTGGGACATCTCCCGGGCCCGCTCACGCGCCGCGGGCAGCATCAGGCTGCGGAACTGCAGCAGGTTCCGGGCGACATCCGGCTGGGTGTATGTGAGGAAGGGCAGCACGTAGATCTCGCTGTCCCAGAAGTAGTGCCCCTCGTAGCCCGAGCCACTCACCCCCTTGGCCGGGACGCCGATCTGGTCGCTGCGCGCGCTGGCCTGCGCCACCGAGAACAGGTTGAACCGCACCGCCTGCTGCCACGCCACGGCTGCCGGGTTCGACGAGCCGATGACGACGTCGCTCGCCGCCCAGAACCGGTCGAACCACGCGCGCTGCTCGGAGCGGTAGTGCTTGACGTCGTACCGCAGCGCCCGGTCGATGGTGCGCCCGGCCCGGTCGACCAGCTCGCGCACCGGCAGGCTCCGCGAGGTGTGGTAAGCCACGAGCTTCTCGATGCGCAGCGTGCGCCCTTCGGTGGCGTCGACGTGGAACGCCGCCTTCGCCAGGTCGGGCTCATCGCGGACCACGACGTTGAGCAGGTCGTCGGTGTGCACCGTGTGCTGCGCCGCGACCGCGACCGTCATCCGCGAGTTCGCGCACCGGTACCCCAGCGCCATCCGGGCCGGCGACGCCTCGTGGTACCGCGGGAGCAGCACCCGACCGGTGAACACGCCAGCCTTGCGCGGGTCGGCCATCGACACCTTCTCGGCAGGCGCCTCGTGGTACTCGTCCTCGCCGTCCTGCCGGTTCAGCAGTTGGGAGGAGACGACCACCGGCGCGTCACCGCTCAACATGGTCACCTCGAGAGTGAGCACCGCGAGGTGCCGCTGGGTCATCGACACCATCCGGGTCGAGTTCACCCGCACCCGCTTCCCCGAGGGGGTGAGCCACACCAGGCTGCGCCGCAGGATGCCGTCCCGGAAGTCCAGGGTGCGCTCGTAGTGCTCAAGGTCGGCGATGCCGACCACCAGCGGCTCGTCGTCGACGTAGAGCTTCA
>JBOFJB010000242.1:0-1774 GCA_051650465.1 Dermatophilaceae bacterium
CTTGAACTCGGTGACCTGCTCGCCGCGCTGGCCGCGGGCGTAGCCGTTGTGCGGGGCGAGGAACCCGATGGTGTTGTAGCCCCAGTAGCTGGACAGGCCCTCCGCCTGCAGCGAGGTGTCCTGCACGAACTGGTGCACCGGCATCAGCTCGATGGCGGTGACACCCAGCGCCGTCAGATGGTCGACGATCGCGGGGTGGGCGACGCCCGCGTACGTGCCGCGCAGCTCGTCCGGCACCTCCGGGTGGGTGATGGTCAGTCCCTTGACGTGCGCCTCGTAGATGACGGTGTCGTGGTACTCGTGCCGTGGCGGCCGGTCGTGGCCCCAGTCGAAGTACGGGTTGATGACGACTCCGAGCATGGTCTTGCCGAGGCTGTCGTCGGTGTTCCGCGTCGCCGGGTCGTCGAACTGGTACGAGAAGAGCGCGGGATCGGTCGTGATCTGGCCCTCGACCGCCTTGGCGTAGGGGTCGAGCAGCAGCTTGTTCGGGTCGCACCGGTGCCCCTGCTCCGGCGCGTACGGCCCGTACACGCGGTAGCCGTAGCGCTGGCCGGGGAGCACGCCGGGGAGATAGCCGTGCCAGACGAATCCGTCGACCTCGGGCAGCTCGACGCGGGTCTCGGCTCCGTCGTCGTCGACGAGGCAGAGCTCGACCTTCTCGGCCACCTCGCTGAATAGGGCGAAGTTGACGCCGGGCCCGTCGTAGGTGGCGCCGAGCGGGTACGGCTTGCCGGGCCAGATCTCCACCGTTCACCTTCCGTCGAAGTCGCGTCGTCTCCCGGCCACGCCGCCAGGTCACGGCCGGACGGGCCGACGCGCGAATGCCCCAACCTACCGGTGGCGACCGCCGGGGCGGGTCCGCACCCCCACCCGTCGAGCCACCGCGGGGCGACGCGCGTGCCCGTCCCGACCGCGACGTCGAGCAGCCCGGCCGCACCCGCTACCGTCGACGTCGGTGCGAACCGACCAGGTCACCGCACCTGGACGGTTCGGAGGACCACTGTCGAGACGGAGGCCGGATGACGACGAGGGTGGCAGTGGTCACCGGAGCGGCCCGCGGTATCGGTGCTGCCACCGCTGAGCGCCTGGCTCGGGACGGGATGCCGGTGGGCGTGCTCGATCTTGACGAGGCGGCCTGCGAGGAGGTCGCCGCTCGGATCCGCGAGGCCGGGGGCCGGGCGGTCGGAGTGGGCGTCGACGTCGGGGATGCCGGGCGCGTCGAGACCGCGGTGGCGCGGGTGGCTGCCGAGCTGGGGCCGCCGGTCGTGCTCGTCAACAATGCGGGCATCATCCGCGACAACCTGCTCTTCAAGATGTCCGAGGACGACTGGGACGCCGTGATGACCGTGCACCTGCGCGGGGCCTTCCTCATGACCCGGGCCTGCCAGGCGCACATGACCGCGGAGCGGTGGGGTCGTGTCGTCAACCTCTCCTCGTCCTCGGCGCAGGGCAACCGCGGCCAGGCCAACTACTCGGCGGCCAAGGCCGGGCTGCAGGGCTTCACCAAGACGCTCGCCGTCGAGCTCGGCCGGTTCGGGGTGACGGCGAACGCGGTGGCACCGGGCTTCATCCAGACCGACATGACCCGCGCCACGGCCGAGCGGATGAAGGTCTCGTTCGACGACTTCGTCGCGCACAGCGCGGCGCAGATCCCGGTCGGCCGGATCGGGCAGCCGGCCGATGTCGCGGCCGCGATCGCGTTTCTCGTGTCGGAGGAGGCCGGCTTCGTCTCCGGTCAGGTGCTGTACGTCGCCGGCGGCCCGCTCGACTGAGC
>JBOFJB010000243.1:0-9069 GCA_051650465.1 Dermatophilaceae bacterium
ACCCCGGTCTCGTGCGCGGCCTCGACACCGAAGTCGCGCACCCCGACGACGGCGCACCACGAGCCGGTCTGCGACGGCCCGCTCATCAGCGCCATCGCCAGCCCGACGCCGTCGACCTCGTAGCTGCCGCCGGCGCGTAACTGCACCGCACCGGTGAGCGCCGGATGAAGGGCGAGCGCCCGGCGCGCGGCGCCACCCTGCATCCGTGACATGCGCTCGCGGAGCCGCACCACGTCATCCGGCGGGGAGATGCCGGGCGCTGCGGCCATGACGGGCGGCGGCGCTTCCGGGGCGAGCGTCATCATCAGATCGTACAGGTGTTCGAAGAGATCGGAACACGGTCCGGTGAACTTCCGGTCACCAGATCACGCCAGCACCAGCGGGTGGCTCCACGCCGAGACGCCGACCATGCCCACCGCACTGGTGGGCATGGTCGGTCTCCTCCTCGCCGGTACCTTCGGGTGCGGTCTCGTGGTGGTCGGCGCCCATGTCGTCAACCGGCGCTTCGTCGCTCCGGTTGACGACGTGCTGGCGAACCTCACCTCACCGGCTGTGGCGGGGTTGTCGGCAGCGGACGTGGAAATAACCCCGCCAGGTGCCGACAACCCCGCCCTTTCCGCATCGTGCCGAACTTCTTCGGCCAACGACCGGACGAGGTCGTTGCGTCGTCGTGCAGGCGCTGCTCGGCTGCTCGCCGTCTGTCGTCGTACTTCTGCCTCAGTTCCGAGGCCGACCGTCGTTCGACCATGGGTCGAGCACCGCCACCCCAGTGCGCTCGAAGTCCTTGCCGTTCCGGGTCACGACTGTCAGTGACCGGGCCAGGGCGGTGCCGGCGATCAGTGCGTCGTGCTGAGGAGCCTGGTCGGGGACGTGCAGCGGAGCGACCCGCCGAGCGGCGTTCAGATCCAGGGGCAGGATGCGGTCGGTGAACCCGGCGAGCACGCGGTCCTCGAACCAACTGGTCAGCATTCGTGCCTGCTCGGGATCGGTTCGAGCCTTGCGCAGGATGCCGAGTTCGATCTCGATGACGGTCACCACGCTGATCGCCAGGTCGGCGGCGGACTGTCGGGACACCCAGGTCTTGACCCCGGGATCGCCGGCGCGTCTGCGCAACTCGCTGATGACGTTGGTGTCGAGGAGGTACCTCACCACCGGGCCGGCTCGATCCACTGTCCGATGGGTTCGACCTCGAGGTCGATGTCAGAGTCGCCGTCGCCCATCTCCAGCCACGCCGCGAGGTCTGCCGGGGCGCGGTGCAGCCGCTGGAACTCGGCGTACGTCATCAGCACGTAGGACGGCCGGTCGTGCTCGGTGATCACCACCGGTTCCTTCTCGGCGGCACGCTTGACCTGGCTCGGCCGCTGGTTGAACTCTCTGCCCGTCACCACAGACACGACCTACCTCCAGCGCTCCGAGTAGTACCTGTAACTACTCTAGTCAAAGAGTCGATCGCGATGCCAGAAGTGTTTCGAGTGTCTCCAGAAGCACTCCAGGGCCGCACCGGGCTCAGCGGTCCGGGTGCGGTACTGGCCGAATGTCCAGGCCGTCGATCCCGTCGAAGTCGCCCGGGTTGCAGGTATAGAGCGGCACATCGGCGGCGAGTGCGGTCGCCGCGATGAGGGCGTCGTAGGCACGAGCGGCGGGCTTGCGTCCGGCGGAGCGGAGTGATGCGGCGATACCGCCGAAGACGCGAGCGGCTGCAGCGTCGAACGGCACTGTCTCGAAGTCGGACTCGGCCTGCTGCAGATGGGCCTGCCGCGCTGCCCGCTCCGTGGAGCTCGACGCGACGAGAGGGCCGACCGAGAGCTCGGCAAGCGTCACGGCGCTGACGACGGAGTCGTCGGGAAGGGTCGAGGGGTCGTCGAGGCGGCCGAGCAGGATGACGGTCGAGGTGTCGAGCATGCCCCGACTGTCATTCGTGCTCACAGCGCGGGGTCCAGAACGGTGTCGATGTCGTGACGCAGTGCGTCGGGGTCGATCGCCGGCAGCCGGCGGCGACGTGCGATCAGCTCGGCGGGAGACGGGCTTCGCCGGGCGAGAGGCCGCAACTCGGCGAGCTCGGCGCCGTCGCGGGTGACGACCAGCACCTCGCCCCTCGCGACACGGTCGAGCACCTCGCCGCCGTGGTTCCGCAGATCTCGGATCGTCACTGTTGCCATGCTGATGAATGTATCACCGGTGAGACACCTCTTGGTGTGAGTGGGCTCCGGTGGGTTCTCGCCAACCTGACCGGTGCTCGGTCTCCACCGACCCGGCCCAGCTCGTCGCCTGGCGAGCCCTGGCCGGCATCGGCGCGGCAGCCGTCTTCCCGGTGACCCTGTCGGCAGGCTCACGGCATCCGAGGTGGCGCTAGCGCCGGTACTGCGGCGGGGCGGGGTACGACACCGCGACGAGGTGGTGGCTGTTCAGGCTCATCACCAGCGCGACGACCCAGCCGATGACGGTCCAGCCCAGCAGCAGGTTGAGCCAGAAGATCCCCCAGGCGTTGCGCTTGCCCCGGGTGGCGGCGATCGCCCAGGGCAGCAGGTAACCACCGGTGACGATGGCGGCCACCCACGAGAGCACCGTGCTCACGGGTCGGGACTGCTGGTCGGTGACGATCCGCTGGGTCATCGCTGCTCCTGACGTCTCGGTGGGCTCACAGTCGGGCGCCGTCACGTTCACCGAGCCAACGGCCAGGTGGGCGAACGGGGTTCCGGCGCGACCCGGCCTTGAGACCATCCGGCGTCACCCGTTCCGGCGGATGACGCCGGCGAAACCACGAGACCGGCGTGCCGCGCCGGTCGTGGTCGGTGCGACGTCGAGCCGTCGCTGTTCCTGCTCGACCACCCGGCGGGCCAGTTCGGCATCCGAGAGGTGCGTGGCCGTGGCGGCGGACGTGGCGGCCGCGGTCTCGCTGCGCCGGGCGTAGCCGTCGAACAGTTCGATCTTGGCACCGAGCAACTCGAGCATCCGCTCGTCGACACTGTCGGCCACGAGCAGCCGGTGCACCTGCACCGACCGCACCTGCCCCATCCGGTGCGCACGGGCGACCGCCTGGTCCTCGATGGTCGGCTTGACCTGCGGCTCGCAGATCACCACGACCGATGCGGCCTGCATGTTCAGGCCCACTCCACCCGCCTGGATCTGGCTGACCAGCACCGCACCACCGGGCGCGGCGGCGAGCTCGTCGACCATCTCCTGGCGGGCCGTCGCCGGCACGCTGCCGCTCACCGGGCCGACCACCCGGGTGATCGGCGTCAGCGCCTCGGAGACCGCGGCCAGCACCCCCCGGAAGTTCGAGAAGACCACCACCTTCCGGCCGTTCTCGGTCGCCTCCGCGACGATCTCGCACAGCCGGTCGAGCTTGGCCGACCCGCGCCGGTCGCCGGGTGCGTACGCGGCCTGGCGCATCGCCATGAAGCTGCCGGCCTCGACCGCGTCGCGGTAGGCGTCGAAGTCGGCCCCGCCGAACTCCACCCACTCGTCGGTGCGCACCACCTCGGGCAGCTCGGTGAGCACGTCCTCCTGGTTACGGCGCAGGTAGGCCGGGGCGACGGCCCGCCGGAAGGCCTGCGGCCCGGGCGCCGCCTCGACCTCGGGCACCAGCTGCGGTTGCAGGTACGAGACGAGGCTGGCGAACTCTCGGACCTTGTTCTCCATCGGCGTGCCGGTGAGGAAGAGCGCCCGCTCGGCGGATGCCGACCACTGCGCCACCAGGGCGGAGCGCCGGGCGCCGGGGTTCTTGACGTAGTGCGCCTCGTCGACCACCAGCATCGCGACCTCCACCCCGGTCACCGACTCCAGTTCGGCCGGCGTGCCGAGACCGGCCAGCGCGTCGAACGTCGTCACCGCCACACCGCCGTCGCGGACCCAGTCGAGGAACGCCTCCTCCCGGCCGGTGCCGTGCAGCCGGTGCGCGCGCAGCGTGCTGCGCGCGCCGATCTCGCGCATCCAGTTCACGACGACGCTGGCCGGGCACACCACGAGGAAGTGGGTGCGGCCGATCGCGGTCAGGTGGGCGAGCGCGGCGATCGACTGCACCGTCTTGCCCAGGCCCATCTCGTCGCCGATCAGCACCCGGCGCTGAGCGAGGGCGAACCGGGCCCCGAACGCCTGGTAGCCGCGCAGCGCCACCCGCCGGTAGGTGTCGTCGAGCTCCTGGCCCTCGACGTGCTCGGCGACCTCCGCGGGGAGCCGGCCGCGCGCGGCATCCCGGCCACGTCGGGCGCCCACGGCATCCTCGAGGCTGGCGTAGTACTCCGCCGGCCGCCGCTCGAAGTCGCGCCACGCCGCTCCCGCGGCTCGCGACGACGGCGGGCGGGCCAGCGCCTCGGCGGCCTTGCCGAGCCGCGCCGGCACCTTCATCCGGTCGGCCTCGGCCAGTAGCGCGTCGAGCCGGCTCAGGGCGCCGCGCACCTCGGCGCGCCGCCGTCGGCCCAGCACGACTCGGCGGAACCGGACGCCCGCTCGGGCGGCTGCCGCCAGCAGTAGCGGCAGTTCTGCATCCAGCCGCTCGGCCGGCTCGGCCACCCGCTGGGCTACCGACCCCACCCGACGGAACCGGTGCAGCGCCACCACCAGCCGGGTGGCAGGCACGTGGCCGGGGTCGAGGTCGATGCGGGTGGGGGTGCGCTCGCCCAACTGGGCGGCGTGCTCCTCGGCCGCGGCGCGCAGGGCGAGCGCGCTCTCGGCGGTGAGCCCGGCCAACTCGGCCAGCTCGGCGGGGGTCCGAGCCAGCACCTCGGCAACCGTGCGCAGCCCGGCTCGCTCCGCCGTTCGCACCGGCAACCGCCGGGACACTGTGTCCTTCAGCTCGTCGAGTGGGGTCTCGTCGAGTTTCTGACGCACGGTGTCGTGGCGCAGCGCCTCGGCGGCCGAGGCGACCTCGGACTCGAGTTCGCGACCGCCCTCGTGCACCGACCGGGCGAGTTCGCTGAGCTCGGCCCCGCGGTCGAGCAGCGCACGGGCCTGGCGGCGGCTCCTTCCCGGCGCGGACACGGGGCTCCTTCCCTGCAAGGGCACCTCGGCAGGGTACCGGCGCCGCGGATGGCCAACGTGGCGTAGTTGGCGCGTATGGTGGTGGGATGACGATCGAGCCTGCCGAGTGGTCAGTGTCCAAGGCCAGGGATCGATTCTCCGAGGCGGTGAACCGCGCCGCGTTCGGAGGGGAGATCACCTACGTCACTCGCGGGCGGCGTCATCAGCGCGCTGCTGCGATCGTGCCCGCCGAGCTCGTCGCTCGGTACGAGGAGATGATCGACCGTCAGGACGCAGAGGTCGCTGCCTCGCGGCTGGCCGACATCGACGCCGGCCGCGTCCAGACGGTCAGCGCCGATGATGTGCACCGGTCGCTCGGCGCGTGACTCTGACACCTTCCTCGGCCTTCCACGTCCGTTACGACCCGCGAGCAGCGAAGGAGTTGCGCGAGCTCGACCGCGCGGTCGCCCGACGCATCGCCGCGGCGGTGGACGCGCTGGCCGTAGATCCGCGGCCTGCAGGCGTTCGAGCACTGACCGGAAGTGCCGGCCTGTGGCGCATTCGCGTCGGTGACCATCGAGTTGTCTACTCCATCCGGGACGCCGAGCTCGTCGTGATCGTCGTACGGGTCGCCCATCGGAGCCAGGTGTACCGCGACCGATCCTCAAGTCGCTGGCATGGGTCGGGCCTGACGTGCACGGTTCCCGTACCTGTGCTGGTCGGACCAGGGCGTCAAGACGGCGTCAAGAGTCGTCAACCGGTCGTCATCCGCCTGTTTCGAGAGGTGGCGCTCTGGTCAGGTGATGTCCATGTGGGAAGAACCTCGTCGGTGGCGCCCTCGCCGTGGCCGTCGCGCTGATGCGCGGGCTGGCGCGCAGCGGCACCGACCGGGTCGGCAACGGCGAAGATGGAGCGGCGACCCGCGATGTCGGGGGCGCCGGGCAGGATGGCGGGATGCAGGTCACGCTCGCCGACGTCGTGTCGGTCTCGCGTGCGGTGGCGGGTACGCGGTCGCGCACCGCGAAGACCGCGGCCCTGGCCGAGTTGTTCGGGCGCTGCCACGAGGGCGAGGTCGCGCTCGTGGTCGCCTACCTGTCCGGGGCGCTGCCGCAGCGTCGGCTCGGGGTCGGGTTTCGCTCGCTCGGAACCATGCCGGATGCCGCGCCCTCGCCGTCGCTCGCCGTCGCCGACGTCGACGCCGCCTTCGAGGTGCTGGCGACCGCCTCGGGCGCGGGCTCGGCATCCGTGCGCCGTGAGGCGCTGGCCGCACTGCTGGCTCGGGCCACGGCCGACGAGCAGCGGTTCCTGGCCGAGCTGATCACCGGCAACCTGCGGCAGGGCGCGCTCGATGGGGTCGTGCTCGCCGCCATCGCGGCGGCCTACTCAGTGCCCGAACGGGTCGTGCGTCGGGCGGTGATGCTCGCTGGGTTCACGTCGGCGGTGGCCGAGATCGCCGCGCGTGGCGGCATCGAGGCGGTGGAGGCGGTGCAGTTGGAGGTGGGCCGTCCGCTGCGGCCGATGCTCGCTGCCTCGGCGAAGACCACCGGCGAGGCACTGATGTCGGTCGGCGATCGCGAGGTGGCGGTCGACGGCAAACTCGACGGCATCCGGGTGCAGGTGCATCGGCTGGCCGGCGCGGTCACGGTGTTCACCCGCAGCCTGGACGACATCACCGACCGCGTGCCCGAGGTGGTCGAGGCGGTGGCCGAACTGCCGGGTGGCGACCTCGTGCTCGACGGCGAGGCGATCGTCATCCGGGATGACGGCCGGCCGGAGCCGTTCCAGGTCACCGGGGCCCGCACGGCATCCTCGGCCGATGTCGCCCGGCTGCGGGCCGAGGTGCCGCTCACCACCTACCTGTTCGACGTGCTGCACGCACGTGGTCGCGACCTCGTCGACGAACCGCTCTCGACGCGGCACGAGGTGCTCGCCGAGCTGGCACCGCATCTGCTCGTGCCGCGCCTGCTCACCCCTGATGCCGTTGCGGTGCAGCGGTTCTTCGACGACCTCGTCGCAGGCGGCCACGAGGGCGTGGTGGTCAAGGCGGCGTCGGCGCCGTATGCGGCCGGTCGGCGAGGCAGCGGCTGGGTGAAGGTGAAGCCGGTGCACACCGTCGACCTCGTGGTGCTGGCAGTCGAGTGGGGGTCGGGCCGGCGGAAGGGGTGGCTGTCGAACATCCATCTGGGGGCGCGCGACCCCGAGACCGGCGAGTTCGTCATGGTCGGCAAGACCTTCAAGGGGATGACGGATGAGACACTGCGCTGGCAGACCACGCGGTTCACTGACTTGGCGATCGAGGGCACCGATGGATGGGTGGTGCAGGTGCGGCCGGAGCAGGTGGTCGAGATCGCTTTCGATGGTGTTCAGCGGTCGTCGCGCTACCCGGGCGGCATCGCGCTCCGGTTCGCGCGCGTCATCCGTTACCGCCACGACAAGGCTCCGGCAGAGGCCGACTCGGTGGTAGCACTGCGTTCGCTCGGGTGGTGAGCGCCCGGGTTCGGCCGTGATCGACGCCCAGTGGTGCCGGGCGGTGCTCGGTTCGGGAGATCTGCGATTCAGGAGAAACGAGAGTGCGATCAAGTGACACTTGAGCCGTGATGTGTCCAGTGAGCAGGAGGCGACAGCGGTGAGCAGCCGCCTGATGTCGACTCGTGCTCGAACGGTGCGCTCGGCGGCCGCACCCTCGGTCGTCCTCCTCGGTGCTGTCGCGCTCGGTACGGCACTGAGCCCGATGGCGCAGGCGGCTCCTGTACCAGGGCCCATGGTCGCGACCGCGCGCCTTGTTCAGCCGGCCTCTCACGTGGCGAGTTCGCAGGCTGGGGCAAACGCCGATGCGATCGGCCCGCAGGGGTACCAGCAGGGTTCGGAGGCGCTCACGTGTAGCAGCGACGGCGTGACCACTGCCGATCCGAACACTTGGGGGCCGCAGGGTTACGTCGCCCCGTCCGTGTTCGGGCCATGTGGTGTGGGACCCGCCGCCCCGGGAACCGTGGTGGTCGACGGTGGGTCCGGCGGGGCTCCGGGTGCGCAGGGTCCGCAGGGCGCAGTCGGCGCCGACGGGCTGTCCGGCATCCCGGGTGCGCCGGGTGACCCCGGGGTGGGAGAGAGGGGTGCTCAGGGGGCACCGGGGCAAGCAGGTCCGCGTGGCCCGGCCGGCGCGAGCGGTGGGTCTGGCTCCACAGGGGCTGACGGTGCGACCGGCCCGCAAGGTGTCCAGGGTTCGGCTGGAGCCGGGGGCGTGACGGGAGCTCAGGGTTCGCCGGGTGCCCAAGGTTCGGCTGGTGCTCAAGGCAATCAGGGCAACCAGGGCTCGACGGGTGCACAGGGGGCGAGTGGTCCGCAGGGTTTCCAGGGCGTGACTGGAGTGCAAGGTTCGACCGGTAGTCAGGGTTCGCCTGGTGTTCAAGGCAATCAGGGCATAGCGGGCGCCCAAGGTTTGACCGGTAGTCAAGGCTCGATGGGTGCACAGGGCACGGCTGGAGCGCAGGGTAGCCAGGGTTCGACGGGTGCGCAGGGGGCGAGTGGGCCGCAGGGTTTCCAGGGGGTGACGGGTGCCCAAGGCTTGACGGGTGCCCAGGGTTCGACGGGTGCGCAGGGGGCGAGTGGGCCGCAGGGTTTCCAGGGGGTGACGGGTGCCCAAGGCTTGACGGGTGCCCAAGGCTTGACGGGTGCCCAAGGCTTGACGGGCGCCCAGGGTTCGACGGGTGCGCAGGGGGCGAGTGGGCCGCAGGGTTTCCAGGGGATGACGGGTGCCCAAGGCTTGACGGGCGCACAAGGGTCGACGGGTTCCCAGGGTTCGACGGGTGCGCAGGGTTCGACGGGCGCACAAGGGTCGACGGGTTCCCAGGGTGCGGCCGGGAGCCAGGGCGCGACTGGTGCGCAGGGCTCAACTGGATCGCAGGGGGCGAGTGGGCCGCAGGGTTTCCAGGGGGTGACGGGTGCCCAGGGGCCGACGGGTTCCCAGGGTGCGACCGGGAGCCAGGGCTCGACTGGCGCGCAGGGCTCGACCGGTTCCCAGGGTGCGGCCGGGAGCCAAGGCTTGACGGGCGCCCAGGGTTCGACGGGCGCACAAGGGTCGACGGGTTCCCAGGGTGCGGCCGGGAGCCAGGG
>JBOFJB010000244.1:0-3442 GCA_051650465.1 Dermatophilaceae bacterium
GGGGCGCGTACTGGAACTGGGACCCCAAAGAGGTGTGGAGTTTCGTCATCTGGGTCGTGTACGCGGCCTACCTGCACGCCCGGGCCACCACCGGGATGCGCCGCCGCACCGCGGTGTGGATCGCCCTCGCCGGGTTCGGATGCATCATCGTCAACTTCACCGTCGTCAATGTCTTCCTCGTCGGTATGCACTCGTACTCGGGGTTGTAGACCGATGGTTCGTTACACGGTGCTGCGGCTCATGGTCTTCTTCGCTTGTTTGGCGCTGCTGTGGCTGGTCGGCCTGCGCGAGGAGGACGACGTCGTCCTGCTGGTCGTCGGTGCCGCGCTGCTGTCAGCAGTCATCTCGTTCGTCGGGCTGCGCCGGTTCCGCGAGGACTACTCCACCCAACTCGCCGGCCGCCTCGAGCGCCGGTCCGAGCAGCGTCGTGAACGCGCCGCCGGGCGGCCACGCGACGAGGATGCCGAGGATGCCGAGACCTCGCATGACAACAGCGAGTACCGCTGACCTGCGGCACGGGCGGAACCGTCGCCGCGCGCAGACCGCCCGACCCTGATCGGCGACTGGTCGGCCCGGCTCGGCGACTGGTCGGCTGGGCTCGGCGACTGGTCGGCTGGGCTCGGCGACCGGCGGTAGGTCAGAACCGGATGGCGATACCCAGGGCCACGAGCACGGCGTAGACGACCTCGTAGAGACCGGTCGCGGCGAGTACCGGAATCAGACCTGGTCCGACGGTGCCGGCGCCGACCACGCGCAGCCCGCGCCAGGCAAGCGGCAGCGCCACGGCGCCCAGCAAGGCCGCGTGCTCAACCGCGCCCATCGCGACCAGGGCAGCCACCGAGATGCCGATCAGGCCCTGGTACAGCCACCGGGTGCGGCGGTCGCCGAGACGCACCGCGAGGGTCCGCTTGCCGTGCTCGGCGTCGGTGGGGATGTCGCGGAGATTGTTCGCGACGAGGATCGCCGTCGCGGCCGACCCCACCCCGGTCGCCGCCGCGAGCCCAAACCAGGACACGGCACCGACCTGGGTGTACTCCGTGCCGAGTGTCGCGACCAGGCCGAAGAACACAAAGACGTACACCTCGCCGAGACCGCGGTAGCCGTAAGGGTTCGAGCCACCGGTGTACCGCCACGCGGCAACGACCGCCAGCGCTCCGACAGGCAGCATCAGCCAGGCGTGCGCGACCGCAACGAGGATGAGGCCAGCCACCCCGGCCGCCGCGAAGGCGAGCACTGCGGCGCGAAGCACCTGCCGCGGGTCGGCCAGACCCTGCCCGACCAGCCGGACCGGCCCGACTCTCGCCTGATCGGTGCCGCGGATGCCGTCGGAGTAGTCGTTGGCGTAGTTGACCCCGACCTGAAGGGCGAGAGCGACGAACAGCGCGAGCAGCGCGAGCGCGGCATCCGCTTCACCGACCCGCCCGGCTGCGGCAGTGCCGATGACGACCGGTGCCACAGCGGCCGGCAATGTGCGCGGACGGGCACCCTGCATCCACTGGTGCAGCGAGGGCATCAGTACTCAGATGCGGCCGAGGAAGCCGGGGTCGTCATCGGGTCCACGGGGCCCGCGGGGAGGCGTGCCCGGACGGGGCCGCCGACGGGGCCGCCCAGCGACGAGCCAGGCGGCTGGACCGACCACCGGGAACAGCAGGATGAGGACCAGCCAGCCGATTTTCGGCAGGTGCTGCACGCGTGCGTTGTCGGTCTGAATCGCGTCGACGACGCAGTAGATCGTCAGCGCCAGGCTGAGCAGTACGGGCAGGTAGCGCAACACGCGAAACAGTGTCCCACGGGAGGTTCGGGTCGGTCGGGCGCCGTGGTGTCGCCGTGCCGTCGGTGGCGCCTGAGTGCGCTGACGGCAACCCGGAATGCGCTGGATGACGCCGAACAGGCCGGCGCCGTAGGACGACCGGATGGCGTCGGACGGCTCGGCTGGCGTCGGACGGCTCGGTTAACGAGGACGGCTCGAGTCGACCGAGGACGGCTCGAGGTCAGTGGGTACCAAGCATCGCCGCGACCGCGCGACGGTCGGGCTTGCCCGGACCGCGGAGCGGCAACGCCTCGGCCGTACGAACGCGCCGCGGCAAGGCGTAGTCGGGAACCACTCCGCGAAGGCGGGCCCGGACGTCATCCGTGGTCAGCGGGTGCATGATCGCGCCGGACTCGAGCACCACGAGTGCCGCGACCACCTCACCCCACTCCGGGTCGGGTAGTCCGACCACCACGACCTCCCGCACCCCTGGCACGTGGGTCGCCACGGCATCCTCGACCAGACGCGGCGCGACCTTGAGCCCGCCAGTGGTGACCAGGTCGTCGACCCGGCCGTCAATATGCAGGCGCCCGCTGTCATCGAGGTGGCCGGCGTCGTCGGTACGGAACCAGCGGGTGTCGCCGTCGGTGCTGAACGCGGCGGCGGTGAGGTCCGGGCGGCCGAGGTAGCCGTGGGCGAGGGTGGCTCCGCCGAGCAGTACCCGGCCCCCGGTGTCGACCGCGACCCGGCTGTCGTCGAGGGGGATTCCGTCGTAGACGCAGCCGCCGCCGGTCTCACTCGCGCCATAGCCGGCGACGACCCGGACACCTGCATCGTGCGCCCGGGTGCGGAGCCGATGGGGGAGCGCGGCACCGCCGACGAGCACGGTGTCGAGGCGGCGCAAGGCCGCCGGGCCGTACGGGTCGTCGAGCAGGCGCGCGAGTTGCGTCGGGACCAGCGAGGTATACCGGCGGACGCCGGTGTCGAGCGTGGCGACCGCCTCGGCGAACGCGCGTGCAGTGAAGCCGTGGGCGGTGTCGGCGGATACCGGGGTGGTTCCTGCGGCGAGCGAACGGAGCAGCACCTGGAGGCCGCCGATGTGGTGCGCCGGCAGGGCGAGCAGCCACTGGCCCGGCCCGCCGAGCCGGTTGTGGATAGCCCGCGAACTCGCCACCAGCGCGGCGACGCCGAGCAGGGCGCGCTTCGGGGTGCCGGTGCTGCCAGAGGTGCCGACAACGATGGCGAGGTCGGCCGGCAGATCGCCGTCGTGGGGGAGGTACGGAGGCGGGTCGGCGGATGCCGCGTGCGGCGCCACCGGGCGCCCGCCGGCGAGTGCCTCGGCCAGCCGCGGGAGGACCGCGAGCGCCGCGGGGCCGGCGGGCACCGCGAGCGGCTCGACCGTCATCCGACTACTGTCCGTCATCCGACCACTGTAGGGAGCGGGGCGACGGAGCCCTCGAATCGAGAAGTGGACGCGGCCTGTCGGTGCCTAGCATTGGCGTCGCTGATGTCGAGACGAGCGTGCGGTTTGACGTTGACGTGGACTCACGGTTACCCGCGGTCTCAGCGGCAAGTACGCCGAGTTCGACACGGCCCCGGGCAGATTCGCGACATCGCCGACTATGGCCCGAGTAGCGCGAGGGGCACGACGGCGACACCGTCTTCCCGTCGGTACGCGTGCGCTCCGGTGGT
>JBOFJB010000245.1:0-2210 GCA_051650465.1 Dermatophilaceae bacterium
ACCCGGCACGGACCTGGACAGGAGAGAAGTGTCGAAAGTCCGTGTGAGCGCACTCGCCAAGGAGCGCGGAGAGACCAGCAAGGTCGTCCTCGAACGCCTCAACGCCATGGGCGAGTACGTCAAGAGCGCCAGTTCCACCATTGAGGCGCCGGTGGTCCGCCGGTACAACGAGCGGTTCCCCGCAGCTGCGAGCAAGGGCGCTGCGAGGCCCTCGGCGCCAAAGACCTCAACAGTCGCGAAGCCATCCACCCCTCGGCAGGCGGCCGAGGTGAGCACGCCAACTGCTGTCCCCGCGGCTCCCGCGCCAACCGCTGTGCCCGCGGCGCCCGCTGCGCCGACCACCGCTGTGCCCACACCCGCGGCGCCCGCTGCGCCGACCACCGTTGCGCCGATACCCGCGGCGCGGGTGCAGTCGCCGGCCGCGGCTGAGGAGGCGCCGGCCGCCCCTGCGGCACGCGACGGTGCCTCGGTTGCGGCAACCCCGCGTCCAGCACCCCGTCCCGGTGCCCCGCGGCCCGGCAACAATCCGTACGCCTCGAGCCAGGGTATGGGGCGCTCGCGCGAGAGTGCGCCACGGCCGGGGAACAACCCATTCGCGTCGAGCCAGGGGATGCCGCGGCCGCAAAGTCGGTCGGGGCCGCGTCCTGGAGGGTCTGGTGCGGCCGGGCCGCGCCCTGGGGGGCCACGTCCCAGCCCGGGAATGATGCCCGACCGCAGTGCGGTCTCGCGTCCAGGTGACCGCCCCACCCGCGGTGGCGGTCGTCCGGGCGCGGGCGCGGGTCGTCCCGGTGGTGGTGGCTTCGGTGGCCGTCCCGGTGGCGGCCCCGGTGGCCGCGGTGGCTTCACCGGACGCGGCGGCACGGCAGGTGCGTTCGGTCGAGGTGGCGGTCGCCCGGCCCGTGGGCGCAAGTCCAAGCGGGCGAAGCGCCAGGAGTTCGAGCAGATGCAGGCACCGACGATCGGTGGCGTCACCGTCCCGCGCGGTGATGGCACGACGATCGTCCAGGTCCGTCAAGGCGCCAGCCTCACCGACTTCGCTGACAAGATCAACGCCAACCCGGCGTCGCTGGTGACCGTGCTGTTCCACCTCGGCGAGATGGCGACGGCCACCCAAAGCCTGGACGAGGACACCTTCAAGGCTCTTGGCGCCGAACTCGGCTACGACATCCGGATGGTGTCGCCCGAGGAAGAGGAGCGCGAGCTCTTCGACTCGTTCAACATCGACCTCGAGTTCGGCGTCGACTCTGAGGAGGACGACGACCTCGAGGCCCGCCCGCCGGTCGTCACCGTCGTCGGTCACGTTGACCACGGAAAGACCCGTCTTCTCGACGCTGTCCGCAACGCGGACGTCGCCGGCGGTGAGACGGGCGGTATCACCCAGCACATCGGCGCCTACCAGATCCATCGCGAGCACGACGGCGTTGACCGGCCAATCACGTTCATCGACACCCCGGGTCACGAGGCGTTCACCGCCATGCGGGCCCGTGGTGCGAAGGTCACCGACATCGCGATCCTCGTCGTGGCGGCCGACGACGGTGTGATGCCACAGACGATCGAGGCGCTGAACCACATGCAGGCCGCCGAGGTGCCGATCGTCGTCGCGGTCAACAAGATCGACGTCGACGGCGCCAACCCCGCGAAGATCCGCCAGCAACTCACCGAGTACAACCTGGTGGCCGAGGAGTATGGCGGCGAGACGATGTTCGTCGACGTCTCTGCGAAGCAGGGCCAGAACATCGATAGCCTCCTCGAGGCCGTGCTTCTTACGGCCGACGCCGCGCTCGACCTGCGGGCCAACCCCGACCGGGACGCCCGTGGTGTCGCGATCGAGGCCAACCTCGACAAGGGCCGCGGCGCCACGGCGACCGTGCTCATCCAGTCGGGCACGCTCGAGGTCGGCGACGCGATCGTCGCGGGCTCGGCCCACGGCCGGGTGCGGGCGATGCTCGACGAGCACGGCAGCCAGGTGTCCGAGGCGCTCCCGTCGCGCCCGGTCCAGGTGCTCGGGCTCTCCTCAGTCCCGCGGGCTGGCGACACGTTCGTCGTCGCCCCCGACGACCGCACCGCCCGTCAGATCGCCGAGAAGCGCGAGGCCGCCGACCGCCAGGCCAGCCTGGCCAAGGCACGCAAGCGCATCTCGCTGGAGAACCTCAACGAGGCGCTCGCTGCAGGCAAGGTCGACACACTGAACCTCATCCTCAAGGGCGACG
>JBOFJB010000246.1:0-12764 GCA_051650465.1 Dermatophilaceae bacterium
GTGTGCGGCCCGTAGGGTCAGGTGGCATGAGCCGAACTGTCTGTGTGGTCGGGACCTCCTACGTCGGGCTGTCGCTGGCGGTGCTCCTCGCCGAGCATGCCGACGTGGTGGCGTACGACATCGACGAGACCCGCATCGCCGCGCTCCGCGAGCGCCGCAGCCCGATCGAGGATCCCGACATCGCCGAACGGCTCGCGTCATCCGCGCTGAGGATGAAGTTGACCACCGACCCGGCCGAGGCGTACGCCGGAGCCGACTTCGTCGTCGTGGCCACACCAACCAACTACGACGAGCGCACCAACTACTTCGACACCAGCAGCGTCGAGCAGGTGGCCGGCGACGTGGTGCGTGCCAACCCGAGCGCCACCGTCGTGGTGAAGTCGACTGTGCCCGTGGGCTTCACCACCGGCCTGCGCCGCGAACTCGGCACCGAGCGCATCGTCTTCTCCCCCGAGTTCCTCCGCGAGGGCCGGGCGCTCTACGACAACCTGCACCCGTCCCGCATCGTCGTCGGCGACCGCGGCGCGGCCGGGCGCGAGTTCGCTGCGCTGCTCGCGGGCGCGGCCCTCGACACCGACGTGCCGGTACTGCTCACCGACAGCACCGAGGCCGAGGCGATCAAGTTGTTCGCCAACACCTACCTCGCGATGCGGGTGGCGTTCTTCAACGAACTCGACACCTACGCCGCGACCCACAACCTGGACTCTCGGCAGATCATCGACGGGGTCGGGCTCGACCCTCGCATCGGGTCGCACTACAACAACCCGAGTTTCGGCTACGGCGGCTACTGCCTCCCCAAGGACACCCGCCAGTTGTTGGCCAACTACGCCGACGTGCCGCAGACCTTGATCGGGGCCATCGTCGACGCGAATACCGTGCGCAAAGACTTCGTCGCCACCGACGTGTTGGCTCGCAAACCTCAGGTTGTCGGCATCCATCGACTGATCATGAAGTCGGGGTCGGACAACTTCCGATCCAGCAGCGTGCAGGGCGTGATGAAACGGATCAAGGCGAAGGGCGTCGACGTGGTCGTCTACGAGCCCGAACTCGACAGGGACGAGTTCTTCGGCTCGGAAGTGCTGCGCGACCTCACCGACCTCAAGGCGCGCGCCGACGTCATCCTCACCAACCGGATGACGCCGGAACTCGCCGATGTCGCCGACCGGGTCTACACCCGCGACCTGTTCGGCGCCGACTGAGACTCTTGGCCGGGCCGCTCGGTGTGCTGCCCGCCGTCTCGACCAGAGCGACGGGGCCGCGTTCGATGCCGCGCCCGGTATGACCTTATGGTCGCCCGATACGGCCTCATGACGGTGCTGCTCCCGGGGCCCTGACGAGACCCCGGGAGCGGACAACACCACTAGTGGCCGGTCAGGGCCGTTCGAGCCCGAGGGCGAAACCCGCCCACGAGTTGGGGCCGAGGATGCCGTCGACCGGGCCGAGGTAACTCCCGAACTTCTTCGCGTAGACCTGCACGTAACGGCAGGTGTTGGGGCCGGGGATGCCGTCGACCGGCCCGGTATAGCCCACGTTTGTCACCGTGGTCTGGATTCCCTTGATGGAGTTGACGCCCCAGACGCCGTCCTCCGGGCCGGCATAGCGCCCACGTGCCTTGAGCGCGGTCTGGATGCGCTGCTGCGTCGCAGCGTCGGGACGGTTGAAACACTCGTGCTCGCCGCTTCCGCCGGGCGGAGGCGGGGTCGGCGTGAGGGGCGGGGTCGGCGTCGGAGTAGGCGCGGGGGGTGGCGCTGGCGCCGGGGTCGGCGTCGGGAGCCAGGACTTCACGAAGAGGACGGCGTCACTCCGAGCCGGCGACCCGGGATCCCCGTAGCTGTTGTGCGACGTCTTGGACTCCTCTCCTGCGCTGTCCCCGAGCAGGCCCAGGGTGCACACCAGATCCTCCGGGAAGCAGTACGAGCGGACGATCGGCACGGGTTCCTCCCGCAACGTCGCCGGGTTGAACGCGACCCGGGTGTACTCGTCGAGCGCGTCCCCGGCCCGGATCGGGAAGAACCTCCTGAGTTCGACAATCTTGTCCAAGAGGTCGGTCGGACTACCGGGAGCGTTCTCCCTGGCGCCCGGCCGGTACTCCGGGTCACCGAGGAGGACGACTGCGCCCAGGGCCTGCTTGGCGGCGAGCGACAGCTGAGGGCTGGTGTCCTTGTCGAGGACGTCGCCGATGACGTTCGCCCCCATCGAGTGACCGATGAGGACGGTCTGGGTGGCCGGGCAGGCCGACGCCAGGGCGTTCAGCCCGGTACGGAGGTTCTCCGCGCCCTCGTTCACGTCGGCTTGGTAGACCGGCAGGACGCCGTCGAAGGCTCTGGCGGGATACTTCAGGCCCGCCGACGTGGACCCGGGCACCAGGCCTTTGATGTCGTCGACGATTCCCTTGGTGATGCCGTACCCCTCGGACGCCGTCGCCCCACGGGCGCCGATGATGTGGACCGGTGCGCACTCGGCTGCGGCGGCCGACGGCGGCGCCGATACCGGCAGCAGCGCAACGGTGCCGGCCAGACCTGCGACGACCGGGATGATCGGCCACCGCCGAGCGCGGCGCCGTCCCGGCCCGGCCGGATGCCGAGGCGACGAACGACCGCTGGATGTCGTCCAGTTCATGGAATTGCCCTCCGTGAGTAGTGATCCCGCGCTGTCGCGACAGGCGAGACAGCTGCACTCACCGTCCGCGCAGCCAATCTCACGATCGCGCGCCCATGACAGATCCGACACCCACGAAACCGCAGACCCTTGGGGGCGGCCATGGTGCCGTCGGGCATCATGGGGGCCATGCGACTGGGCCACCAGAACGACCCCGACCTCGTGCGCCGGCTGCTCGCCGACCCTGGGACGTGGGCGGTGGTCGGGCTGTCGAGCAACCCCGAGCGCCCGGCATGGGGCGTCTCCCGCTGGCTGCAGGTCGAACTCGGCAAGGGCATCGTGCCGATACACCCGCGTGCCGAGACGGTTCATGGCGCCCAGGGGTACGCCTCGCTCGGCGACGTGCCCGACCAAGACCTCAAGGTCGTCGACTGCTTCGTCAGGTCCGAACTGGTCGGTTCGGTCGTCGACGAGGCCATCGAGCACCGCGAGCGTCTGCGGCTCGACGCCATCTGGATGCAACTCGGCGTTGTCGACGTCGCGGCGGCCGAGCGGGCGCGGGCAGCCGGGCTGGACGTCGTGATGGACACCTGCCCCAAGGTCGAGTGGCCCAAGGTCCGCGGCGCCGGCATGGCCCGCTGAGCCGTCATCCCGACCTCGTCGGCGGCACCACGCTCGCGCCCAGAGACCGCCGGGATCATCCGCTAACCCGCCGGACGCCACCGACCTGTCACGGTCGCTGGCGACACCGTGCCGGCGAACAGCGGGCCGTCAGGCGTCGGATGCCGGGGCGCGCCGGGCACGCAACGCCGCACCCTTCGCCTGCGCCGCGTCGCGCAGGTCGGCCCGGAACGTATCGAGGTCGGCGCGGAGCCGGGCGGCGGCCACGCCCTCCCCCGCGGCGAGGATCCGGGCGGCCAACAGGCCAGCGTTGCGGGCGCCGCCCACCGACACGGTCGCCACCGGCACGCCGGCCGGCATCTGCACGATCGACAGCAGCGAGTCCATGCCGTCGAGGTACCTCAGCGGCACCGGCACCCCGACCACTGGCAGGGAGGTGACCGACGCCAGCATCCCGGGTAGGTGCGCCGCCCCACCCGCGCCGGCGACCAGCACCCGCAGGCCCCGTGCCGCCGCGGACCGCCCGTACTCGAGCATCTCGTCGGGCATCCGGTGCGCCGACACGACATCGACCTCGCACTCGACGCCGAACTCGTCGAGCACGACGACCGCGGCCTCCATCACCGGCCAGTCGGAGTCCGACCCCATCACCACGCCCACCGCCGGCGCTCCCTCGTGGCCCGCCCCCGGTGCTGCCTGATCGGCCGCGAGCGCGGCGCTCACGGCCGGCGTCGCGCCCGGGGGCGGCTGCTCAGGCGCCTGGTCACGACTGGCCGCTCCACGCGGGACGTGCCGACCGGATGCCGTTGCGCCAGAGGGTTGTTCGCTCACTCGGTCACCACTCCCCGGAGGTAGTCCGCGGCATGACCGGCGCGCTCGCGCAGTTGAGCGAGGTCGTCACCGCACATGGTGACGTGCCCGATCTTGCGGCCCGGCCGCACCTGCTTGCCATAGAGATGCACTTTGGCGCCGGGATCGCGGGCCATGACGTGCCGGTACGCCGAGTACAACTCGGGGTGCTCACCCCCGAGCACGTTCGCCATCACCGTGAACGGCGCGCGCGGCGAGGGATCACCGAGCGGCAGGTCGAGCACCGCGCGCAGGTGCTGCTCGAACTGCCCGGTGACCGCGCCATCCATCGACCAGTGGCCGGAGTTGTGCGGCCGCATCGCCAACTCGTTGACGACGAGGTCCCCCGCGGTCGGGGCGCTCACGTCATCCTCCGCAGTGGACCCGGGAGGCGCAGCACCGCGCAGATCGAACAACTCGACGGCGAGCACCCCGGTGACCGCGAGATCCCCGGCGATCCGGAGCGCGACCTCGGTGGCGTGCGCCGCCAACGCCGGGGACAGGCCCGGAGCCGGCGCGATTACCTCGGTACAGATGCCGTCGGTCTGCACCGTCTCGACCACTGGCCAGGCCGCCGCCTGACCCGACGGGCTCCGGGCGACCACCACCGCGAGTTCGCGGTGGAACGGCACCCGCTCCTCGAGCAGTAGCCCGGTGTGCGTGGCCGCCGCCCGTGCCAGCCAGTCGTCAAGGTCGTCCGGAGACTCCACCAGCCGCACGCCCCGCCCGTCGTAGCCGCCACGCGGCGTCTTCACGACGACCGGCCAGCCCACCTCGGCGCCGAACGCGGCGACATCGGATGCCGTGTCGGCCCGCACCCAGCGAGGGCACGGAATGCCGAGTTCAGTGAGCCGCGCACGCATCGCGAGTTTGTCCTGGGCGAACCGCAGCGCCTCCGGCGTGGGGTGCATCACCACTCCGTCAGCGGTCAGCGCCTCGAGCACCACGGCCGGCACCTGCTCGTGATCGAAGGTGACGACATCGCAGCCGCGGGCGAAGGCACGAACGGCATCGACGTCGGCGGCCGACCCGACCGGAGCGCTCGGCACGACCAGCGCCGCGCTCGAATCCGGGGCCTCGGCGAGCACCGAGAGTGTCAATCCGAGCTCAGCAGCCGGGCCAGCGCACATCCGGGCGAGTTGGCCGCCGCCGACGATGCCGACCACAGGAAAGCCGCCGGGTGTTCGAAGAGGCGAGGGCACCACGCGAGGATAGCGAGCGGCGGCGGTTAGGCTCGGCCGGTGTCCACCTCCTCTCCCGAGGCTCCCCCGGCAGGTCTGCTAGGGCGGCTCCTCTACCGGGCACGGGGCGCGCTCGACATCCTCTACCGCGAGATGATCAAGTTCGGGCTGGTCGGCGCGACCGCCTTCGTTGTCGATCTCGGGCTGGCCAACCTGCTCTGGCACACCGTGCTCGACGACCGGGTCACCACCGCCAAGGTCATCTCCGGCGTCGCCGCGACCACTGTCGCTTGGATCGGCAACCGGCAGTGGACGTTCCGGCACCGACGAAACCGGCCGGCGCACCACGAGGTGTCGTTGTTCTTCGGGGTGAACGCGGTGGCGCTCGGCCTCTCCGCCGTGGTGCTGGCCGGCTCCCACTACGGGCTCGGCTTCACCTCGACCGTGGCAAACAACGTCGCGACGGTTGCCGGCATCGGGCTCGGCACCCTCTTCCGCTTCTGGGCCTACCGGCGCTACGTGTTCTCCGGCGAGCCACTCACGCAAGAAGGCCCGTAACCCGGCAGCCTGCTCCAGTAGGCGGGGGCTGAATCTGAATCAACAACTACCGGACAGCGGGTCAGCCTCGCGCTCAGTCGACGCTCTCCGAGAGGAACAACGCGAACAGCGGCGGCCTAGGCCGGACCAGCTCGAGCCGGCCACCGGCCGCCTCGGCGAGATCTCGGGCCAGGGAAAGGCCCAGCCCACTCCCCGAGGACGACACCGATCGTTCGAAGATGTGTGGCGCGATCGCTGCAGGTACGCCCTCACCGGCATCGCTGACCTCGATGACGACCGACGGGCCAGCCCGCCGCGCCGCGACCTCTACCGTGCCGGCACCGTGCGACAACGAGTTCTCCAGCAACGTGGTGAGCAACTGACCGAGGGTGACCGGTGTCGCCCGCACCCGGAGCCCCCGCTCGCCATGGACGTGGACGCTGCGCTTGGCCGCCGCGAACGCCGGCTGCCACTCGCGCTGCAGCGACGCGAGCACTGAGTCGAGCGAGACAGCAGGATTGGCCTCGACTCCGCTGCGGGTGCGGCTCATCAGTTCGTCGACCACCCGACTGAGCCGCTCGACCTGTCCGATGGCGATGTGCGCCTCCTCGGCCACCACCGCCAGGTCGTCCGTCAGCGAGATCTCCTCGAGCCGCATGAGGAGGGCAGTGAGCGGAGTACGTAACTGGTGCGAAGCGTCCGCGGCGAAGTCGCGTTCGGCGGCGAGCCGCCGGGCACCGTGCTGCGCAGCCCGCAGCAGGGTGCCATCGAGCCGGTCGAGTTCGTTGATGCCAGAGGCCAGCGGCACCGGCCTCGGATGGCTGTCAGCGAGTTGCTCGGCCCGGGTGCGCAAGGTCGCCATCAGGCCCCCGACCCGCTCCGCGTCGCGGACCGCCGCCCAGACCGAACCGGCGGTGCCCAGCACGGCCGCGAGGAGGGCCGCGCCGACGACCGCCGCCACATCGGTGAGCGGCACGTCATCCGGTATCGGGATGCCGAGCACGACCCGGGCGCCCACAGCACCTGCGATCACCGCGACTGCGGTGGCCGCGGCGGACCGTGCCGCGGTCAGGACGAGAAGGCGGCGCATGCCCTACTCCTGCGGCGCATCGAAGCGAAACCCGACCCCGCGGATGGTGGTGATGTAACTCGGATGGGCAGCATCGTCGCCGAGTTTGCGGCGCAACACCGAGATGTGCATATCGAGCGTCTTTGTCGAGCCGAACCAGGTGCTGTCCCAGACCTCGCGCATCAACTTCTCCCGAGAGACGACCTTGCCCTCGTTGGCGACGAGCACCCGGAGCAACTCGAACTCCTTGCCGGTGAGTTGGACTTCCTCACCATGCAGGAACACCCGGCGACCGTCGGGGTCGATGCGCACCAGGGCGTCGGGCTCGGCCGAGTCGGTGACCCCGCGGCGCAGCAGCGCCCTGGCCCGCGCGAGCAACTCAGCGAGCCGGAACGGCTTGGTGACGTAGTCATCGGCACCAGCGTCGAGCCCGACAACGGTGTCCACCTCGTCCGCTCGCGCGGTCAGCACGATCACCGGAAGGGTGCTGCCCTCCTGGCGCAGCCGCCGGCACACCTCGAGCCCGTCCATCTTCGGCAGGCCGAGGTCGAGCACCAACAGGTCGGGCTGCTCCATCGCCGCCTCGAGCGCTGCCAGGCCGTCGACACACACCCGCACCTCATAGCCCTCGCGCCGCAGCGCCCGCGCCAGCGGGTCGGAGATCGCCGGATCATCCTCGGCAAGCAACACCGTTGTCATGTGCGCATGGTAGTCAGAGCGACCCCGCGCGCGGGTCCAGGTCGGAGTCAAGCCGGCGACCACCGGGAGCGCGACGCAACTCGTGCAGCGTCACCACACCGATGCCTCGCAGGTGACGGCGGCGACGCTGGCTGGCCACGAAACCGGAGAGCCGGCCCAGCACCGCGGCCACGTCGTCATCGACATAGACCGTGCCCGCGGGTGTCACCGCGGTGATCCGGCTCGCCTTGTTGACCGTCATCCCGAACACGTCACCGAGGCGCGACACGACCCGGCCGTGAGACAACCCGACCCGAACCGGGGGGAGCAGGTCGTCCTCGGCCATCGCGTCCACCAGGTCCAGGGCAATCGCGGATGCCGCGGCCGCGTCGGTATGCACGAACAGCACCTCGTCACCGACGGTCTTGATCACCCGGCCACCGTGCTCGGTGATGACATCGCTGGCCAGCAACTCGAGGTGCTGCACCACCCGGGCGAGTTGACGCTCGCTCATCCGTCGCACCAACTGGGTAAACGACGCCAGGTCGGCGAAGCCGACAGTGCGCACCGGTGCCGATGGGTCCGAGCGCAGCGCCGGGTCGGCGTCGGCGATCATCCGCTGCAACGCCCCGGTCAGATGCCGCCGCCAGACGTACACGAGCAGCGGGTCCAGGTCGTCGCCGAGCCGGGTGAGCAACTCGGCCGCGGCCGCGGCGACGCCCGGTTCCGGGACCGAGCGCGTGTCCCGGCCCGAGCCGTCCTCACCCGACTCGTCGGGCTCGTCGGCGTCGACCGCGGCGAGAGTCTCGGCGACCAACTGGGTCTGCCACACCGCGAGCCGGTCCGCGGTTCGGGCGAACGCGCGCGTCATCCCCAACGCGAGTTCCTCACTCACCGCACCCACCTCGACCAGCCGCGCCACCCGCTCCAGCGCCTCGCGATCGGCCTCGGTGAACATCGCCTCGTCGTCGTCGACCACCTGGAAGCCCATCGCGTGCCAGAACCGGCGTGCCGTCGCGGCCGGCACCGACACCCCGGCCGACACCTCGGCGCGACCCATCGACGCCGGCCGGCCGAGCAGGCTGCGCTCCACCCGGCCGGGCAAGTCCTCGCCGCGGGCCGTCCACTGCTCGCCCCGAGTCATCCGCCACCTCCCGGACGCACGTGGACGACGTCGCCCGCGGCGAGCGCTGTGGTGGTTCCGTCACGAGAGCGCAGCACCAATCTGCCCTCGGCGTCGACACCCGTCGCCGTTCCGCGCAGCACAGGTGCCGCCGGTAGGTGCACCTCCACCACCCGCCCGACGGTGGCGCACGCCGCGCGGTAGGCCGATGACGACGGGCCGGCCGGGCCGGTGTCCCCATCGAGCAGCGCGGCCAGATGGGTCAGCCACGAGGTGAGCAGGTCGGCACGGTCGACGCCCGGCGCTCCCGCAGCCCGCAGCGAGGTCGCGGTGTCGAGCGGAAGGTCGGCGCGGTCAGTGTCGACATTGACGCCGAGGCCGACGACGACCCCGTCCGGGTGCCAGGTGGCGAGCAGCCCAGCCACCTTGCGGTCGCCGTCATCCGGCACGAGCAGGTCGTTGGGCCACTTGAGGGATGCCGGCACGCCGGCCACGGCGGCGACCGCGCGGCGCGCCGCCAGACCGGCGAAGAGCGGCACCCACGCGGCGCCGCACCGCGGCACCGGAACTAGCACCGACACCGCGAGCGCGGTACCCGGAGTCGTGGACCAGGGACGACCGAGGCGCCCGCGCCCGGCATCCTGACGCTCAGCCACGACGACCCGCCAGAGCCGCGGGCGAGCCGCGACCTCGTCGTTCGTCGAGCCGAGCCGGTCGAACACCTCGGCCCGGCGCCACGGCCCGGCCGGGCGAACCCGAGCCGGGTCGAGCCGCAGCAACCGGTTGGGCTGCGGCTCGGCACGGTCGCGATCACCAACTCCGCTCACCCGGCCAAGGCTAGGCTCGGTCCATGCCGAGCGACACCGCGAGCACCTCATCGGCGAGCGGCTCGAAGGCCACCGGCAGCGTCGACCCAGCCGACGGCGGCACTGACGTCCCGGCCGGCACCGACACCTCGACCACCGCGGGCAGGCTCGCGGACCTCGAGCAGCGGGCAGCGCTGGTCGCGCACGCCGGGTCCGCGCGGGCGGTCGAGAAACAGCACGCGCGGGGAAAGCAGACCGCCCGTGAACGACTCGGGCTCCTCCTCGACGAGGGGTCGTTTGTCGAACTGGACACCTACGCCCGGCACCGTTCGCGGGCGTTCGGCCAGGACCGCGACCGGCCGTACGGCGACGGCGTGGTCACCGGCTACGGCGCCGTCGACGGGCGCACCGTTGCCGTCTTCGCCCAGGACTTCACCGTCTTCGGCGGTTCCCTCGGCGAGGTGTTCGGCGAGAAGATCTGCAAGGTCATGGACTTCGCGATGAAAGTCGGCTGCCCGGTCGTCGGGCTCAACGACTCCGGCGGGGCCCGCATCCAGGAAGGCGTTGCCTCACTCGGGCTGTACGGCGAGATCTTCCGCCGCAACGTCCACGCGAGCGGCGTCATCCCGCAGATCTCGCTCGTCATGGGGCCGTGCGCAGGGGGCGCGGTGTATTCGCCGGCGATCACCGACTTCACCGTGATGGTCGACCGGACCTCGCACATGTTCATCACCGGGCCGGACGTCATCCGCGCCGTCACCGGTGAGGAGGTCGGGTTCGAGGGGCTCGGTGGCGCCCGCACGCACAACACGAAATCCGGTGTGGCGCACTACCTGGGCAGTTCCGAGGAGGACGCCGTCGACTACGTCCGGGCGCTGCTGTCCTACCTGCCGTCGAACACCATGGACGAGCCGCCGGTGTTCGGCGGCAAGAACGACCTGGCAGTCACGGATGCCGACCGCGCCCTCGACACGCTCGTCCCGGACAGCCCGAAGGTGCCCTACGACATCCGGGCCGCGATCGAGGCGGTGCTCGACGACGGTGAGTTCCTCGAGGTGCAGCCGCTGTTCGCGCCGAACATCACCATCGGCTTCGGGCGCGTCGAGGGGCACTCGGTCGGGGTGGTGGCGAACAACCCGATGCAGCTCGCCGGCACCCTCGACATCGACGCCTCCGAGAAGGCGGCCCGGTTCGTGCGCACCTGCGACGCGTTCAACGTGCCGGTGCTCACCTTCGTCGACGTGCCCGGCTTCCTCCCGGGCACCGGCCAGGAGTGGGACGGCATCATCCGCCGCGGTGCCAAGCTGATCTACGCGTACGCCGAGGCCACCGTCCCGCTCGTCACGGTGATCACCCGCAAGGCGTACGGCGGCGCCTACGACGTCATGGGGTCCAAGCACCTCGGCGCCGACATCAACCTCGCCTGGCCGACCGCCCAGATCGCGGTGATGGGGGCGCAAGGCGCGGTGAACATCCTCTTCCGCAAAGAACTCGCGGCGGCGGCCGAGCGCGGCGGGTCGGTCGACGACGCCCGGGCCGCGTTCGTCGCTCAGTACGAGGAGGCGCTCTCGGGCCCCTATGCCGCGGCCGAGCGAGGCTACGTCGACACCGTCATCCCCCCGTCGCAGACCCGGATGAACGTGACTACGGCGCTGCGCGCGCTGCGCACCAAACGTGAGGCGCTGCCACCGAAGAAGCATGGGAACATCCCGCTGTGACGATGTCGCGAACACCAACACCCCACTCGGAGAACAGCATCCGAGTGTCCGGTAGCGAAATCCACCAAGATGTCGCCGCCGTCCTGGCTGTCCTGGCAGCCAGCCTCGACGTCGACAGCGCGACATCGGATGACGTGGACCACACCGCCCGGCGCGGTCGCGGCTGGGCGTCGCGTGGGGCGGCGTCGCGTCGTCCGCAAGCGCCTGGCCCCGGAGCCTGGCAGCGCACCTACCGCAGTTGACGACCCCGGGCCGGCCGCGGACCCGGCGGCGGGGCACCGGGCGAGGCCGCCGCCTGACCGGGCGTCATCCCCGGGCGGACCCGCCTACGTGGCACCACCACCGACCGGGCGCATCGCGGGACACTCTCAGGTAGCGTCCGCGCAGTGACAGAGACGACCAGCGGTAGCCGCCAGCCCACCGCCGTCGACGCGATCGCCGAGGCGTACTTCGATGCCGCCGCCACGGCCTCGCCGATCGAGGCCACCTACCTCGGCGTCCCAGGCAGCGAGACCGAACTCGACGACTTCTCGCCCGACGGGTACGCGCACCACGCGACGATCGCCCGGGACGCGCTGACCGCCCTTCAGGCCAGTGGACCTTCCGATGACGTCGACCGGGTCACCATCGCCGCGATGCGCGAGCGGCTGGGTGTCGTGGTCGATACCCACGAGGCCGGGTACGACCGGATGGAACTGAATGTCATCGCCTCCCCCGTGCAGAGTTGTCGTGACGTCTTCGACCTCATGCCCACCGCCACCGACGACGACTGGGCCACCATCGCCGCCCGGCTCGCTAACGTGCCGACCGCGCTCGGACAGTACGCCGGCACGCTCCGCGAGTCCGCCGACCGCGGGCTGGTCACGCCGCGCCGGCAGGTCGAGGCCTGCATCCGGCAATGCCACGACCTCACTGCCGAGGACGGCTTCTTCGCCACCTTCCTCGCCGGCGCAACACCTGGCGAGGGCGCCCTCTCGGATGCCGTGCGCGCCGACTTGGAGCGCGGCACCGCTGCCGCGGTCGCGGGGTACCGCGACCTCGCTGATGATCTGGGCGCACACCTGCTGGGCCGGGCACCCGAGGCCGACGCGTGCGGCCGCGAACGGTACGCGCTCGCCTCGCGGAACTTTCTCGGCACCGCCGTGGATCTCGAGGAGACCTACGCGTGGGGGCAGGACGAACTCGCCCGGATCACCGCCGAGATGGCGTTGACGGCCGAGCGCATCCGGCCCGGGGCCACGATCAAAGAGGCCATCGCCCACCTCGACTCCGACCCCGCCTACGCCCTGCACGGCACCGACGCCCTGCGCGCATGGATGCAGGGCAAGACCGACGAGGCGACCGACGCCCTGGCCGGCGCCCATTTCGACATCCCCGACCCGGTGCGCACCATCGAGTGCCGCATCGCACCCACCCAGACCGGTGGCATCTACTACACCGGCCCAAGCGACGACTTCACCCGCCCGGGCCGGATGTGGTGGAGCGTCCCCAAAGGCGTCACCACCTTCGGCACGTGGCGCGAGTTGACCACGGTCTACCACGAGGGGGTTCCCGGCCATCACCTCCAGATCGCCCACAGCACGT
>JBOFJB010000247.1:0-4368 GCA_051650465.1 Dermatophilaceae bacterium
TCACGGTGTCACTCGCCGGCACGGTGTTCGCGATGCCCACCGACGAGGCCCGCGGCCGGGTGGCGCTGTTCCTCCTGCTGACCATGGCGCCGTTCCTCCTGCTCGCACCACTGGTCGGCCCGCTCCTCGATCGGTTCCGGCACGGCCGCCGCTGGGCACTCGGCGCCACCCTCGCCCTCCGCGCGTTCCTCGCCTGGGTGCTCGCCACCGCAGTCGTCGATGACAGCGCGTGGCTGTTCCCAGCCGCTCTGGGCTGCCTGGTCGCCTCGAAGACCCACGCCGTCGCGCGGGCCGCCGCGGTGCCCCGACTGCTTCCCGACCGCATCACCCTGGTCACGGTCAACTCACGACTCAACCTGGCAGCGCTCGTCGGGATGGCCCTCGGCGGCGGCATCGCGCTGGCGCTGGCCCGAATCGGGCCAGACTGGTCGCTACGGCTGGCCTTCGTCGTCTACGTGGCCGCCACCGTGCTCGCCATCCGGCTCCCCACCGGAGTCGATTCCGCCCGGGCCGACATCAGCACCGCATCGGATGACGCCGCCACGCCGGGCGACGCCGACGTCGCCGGGGCACCATCCGGTGAGCGGCCGGTGCGCGGACCCGTGCGTGGCGTCCGCCACCTCCGCGCGCTGCCTCGGTCGGTGCGCTACGTCCTGTGGCTGGTGACCGGGGCACGGATGCTCACCGGCTTTCTCACGCTCTACCTCGTCTTCCTCATGCGGGAGGAGCCGATCCCCGGCTGGTCCGGGCCGCTCGTCCTCGGGTTGGTCGCCGGCGCGGCCGGCCTCGGGAACGCCCTCGGCTCGGTGGTCGGCAACCGGCGCCGAAACCCCGACCCGCAGGTGCTCGCCAGCGTTGTCATCGCGGCCGCGCTGCTGGCTTCGCTCGTCACCGCGGTGCTCTACTCGGTCGGGGCGCTCGTCGTTCTCGGGCTGGCCGCCGGCACTGCCGCCCAGCTCGGCAAGTTGAGCCTCGACGCCCTCGTCCAGCGTGACATCGCCGACGACATGCGGGCTCGGGTGTTCTCGTGGTCCGAGACCATCCTGCAGGCCTGCTGGGTCGTCGGTGGAACCGCCGGCATCGTCGTCCCGCTCGAACCGCGGCTCGGGTTCGGGGTGGTGACCGCTCTCGTCATTGCCGCCGGGCTACTCGCGGTGCGCTCCGCGCGGGTCCGGAGCGCCGCGCCGTCCCCACCCGAGCGCGGGTGACCCCAGTGCACCGTCTCCGATGAGTGACCGGACCCAGGCCGGGATACGCGGGCTGGTGCTCGTCATCGTCCTGCTTCTGGGTGGCGGGTTGGCCGTGCTGCTTCTCGGTGGGGATCTCGAGGTGGTCGCCGCCGCCGTCGCGTCATCCGGTGGCTGGGGGCCGCTGGTCTACCTCGCCCTCCATGTGGTGCTCACCCTGGTGCCGGTGCCGCGGAACCTGCTCGCGACCATCGCCGGCGCGCTGTTCGGGATGACGTGGGGCGCGGTGCTTTCGTGGTCCGGGTCGGTTGCCGCCGCCATGGTCGGGTTCGCCCTCGCGCGCCGACTGGGGCGCGACACGGTGCACCGGCTCACCGGCGCACGGCTCGACCGGCTCGACGACATCGCCCGGCGCCGCGGGCTGCTCGCCGAGGTGGTCGCTCGGGTCACGCCGTTCGTGCCGTTCACCGTGGTCAACTACGGGTCGGGGTTGAGCGCGATGCGCTGGCGTGACTACGTGGCGGGCACCGCGGTCGGGGTGGTCCCCGGGACGGTGGCCTATGTGGCGGTCGGCGCGAGCGCTGGGCGCGACCTCACCACCATGGCGCTCGGCGCAGGCGCCGGGGTTGTGCTGCTCGCCGCGGCGGCGCTGCTCGCCCGCAGGCACCGACGCGAGGATCGAACGGCACGTCACTGACCAACGGATGCCGACGGCGGGCTCCGATCGCGGTAGCGGCCGCCGGCGTGCGGGCCGTCACCGAGGCCGGTGCGCAGCGCTCGTCGGACGGGCACTCGACTTCGCGGGGACCGGGTCGGGGTCCGGGACCGAGGGTCGGGATCGGGGGTCGGGGCCGGGGTCGGGGCCGGGCGAGTTCGCGGCTACCGCTGGTGGCCTGGCGAGGTGGCACCTGCGTCGTGGCCGGCGCCGCGACGGGCCCGCTTCACCAACGTGACGGCCACGACGACGACCGCGCCGACGAGCGCACCGAGCAGCGCCGACCCGAGCGTGTTCGTCATCCAGGCCAGCACACCACCGAACGCGCCGGTGGTCTCACGCACCCACTCCTCGGCACCGTGCACGACGTGGTACGGCCAGGCGGCGCCAAGGTCGTCGAAACCGACGAGCAGGATGTGCCCGCCGACCCACAGCATCGCCACGATGCCCACCGTCGACAGCACAGCGAGCAGTTTCGGCATCCCGGCGACCAGCACCCGCCCGAGCCGTTGCGCCCCCGGCGACTCGCGCTCCGCGAGCGACAGCCCGATGTCGTCCATCTTGACGATGAGCGCGACCACACCGTAGACGAGCACCGTGATCGCGACCGCGACGACGAGGAGGATCGCCAGCAGTGTGCCGAACGGCTCGTCGTCGACCTCGTTCAGCGAAATCACCATGATCTCGGCGGAGAGGATGAAGTCGGTGCGGATGGCGCCGCCGACCATGGCCTTCTCGTGGTCCGCGCCGATCATCGCGGCGGGCGCCTCGGGCTCTTCGTGGTGGGCGATCTTTTCCCAGATCTTCTCCGCACCTTCGAAGCACAGGTAGGTGCCGCCGACCATCAGCAGCGGAGTCAGTAGCTGGGGGAGGAACGCGTCGAGCGCGAGGATCGCCGGCAGGATGAAGAGCAACTTGTTGCGCAGCGACCCGACGGCGATCTTCCTGATGATCGGCAGTTCACGCTCGGCCGCGAAGCCGTGCACATAGCGCGGGGTGACTGCGGTGTCGTCGACCACCACCCCGGCGGCCTTGGCGCTGGCCCGGCCCGCGGCCGCGCCGATGTCGTCGACGGATGCCGCGGCCACCTTGGCCAGCGCCGCGATGTCGTCGAGCAAGGCCACGAGTCCGCCGGCCATGGGTCTCCTCGGATGCAGCCCTGATGGGCGGTTGACGTTGCCGCGGACCACGGTAGCGGTGCGGTCGGCGGACGGCCCACACGCAGGCCCGCACACCGGCCTTACGCCGGGCGCCACGCCGGGGCCTCAGCGGTGCCGAGCGGTCCCCACTCGGGCGTGACCGTCATCCGCCTGCCTGGATCGTCGACCAGACGGCGAGGTGGGTCATCCACCGTGGGGTGCCCAGAGACTCGAGACGGGGAGCCCAGACAGGCGGTCGGCATACCGGGAGGAACTGTCGCCGGTGTTGAGCACGACTCCGCCGATGAACCGGTCGCTGAACTCGTCGCGCAGGGTCCGGAGAGGGTTGAACTGATCCCCGGTGAACGCCGCCGCCACAAACTGTATCGCGTTGCTATACGCGATACAGTTTGCAGGTGATCGTCAGTTTCCAGCACAAGGGCCTGGAGAAGCTGTGCCGCGACGGTGTGAAGAAGGGTGTTCAGGCTGACCACGTGCCCAAGTTGCGTCGCGTCCTCTCGGCTCTGGATGTGGCTCACGACCCCGAAGACCTGGCGATCCCGTCGTTCCGGACCCATCGACTCAAGGGCCGCTTGGCTGGGCATTACTCGGTCTGGGTGAACGGAAACTGGCGGGTCGCCTTCCGGTTCGTCGAATCGGATGTCGAGTTGGTCGACTACCAGGACCACCTCTGAGCAGGAAGGAGAGGCCCATGATGAAGAACCCCGTCCACCCCGGCGAGATCCTGCGCGAGGACGTGCTCGCCGACATCGGCATCGGCGTCAGCGAGGCCGCCTCACGGCTCGGCATCTCGCGCGTGACGTTGAGCCGCGTGCTGCATGGTCACGCCCGGATCAGCTCCAACCTCGCGGTCCGCCTCGAGGAGGCCGGTGTCGGCACCGCGCGTTCGTGGTTGGCCATGCAGGCGGCCTACGACCTCGCCACCGAACGAGCCGCAGGCACCCCAAAGGTCCGACGCCTCGAGTCAGTCGCCTAGCGACCCGCAATCCCGACAGGAGGACGCGGGTCGCTGCCCGTGATCTACGGCGACGTCACAATTGCACCGGCTCGTCGCCCGTGGCCCCGCGCGACGGCAGGTCGAGGTCGTGGGCCCGTCGGTCGCCGGCGTCCACCGCGAAGTCGCCCTCGGTGGTGGCATCCCCCCCGTCGGCGACCCCGCCCGCCCGAAGGGCCAGCGTGACGGCGACGGCGACGACGAGGTTCACCAGCGTGGCGAGGAACCCGGCGTAGATCGTCAGCGTGGTGTCGAACCCGAACTCGCTGAGTTTGACCGCCGAGCCGCCGAAGTGCTCGCGCAGCACCTTCG
>JBOFJB010000248.1:0-1549 GCA_051650465.1 Dermatophilaceae bacterium
CGACCCGCGACCTGGGCTACCTGGCAGCCCAACGCACCCCGCCGGACCGGTCGCCACCTTCGGCCAGCGGGTGCCCGCCTTCCTCATCGACCTGCTGGTGAACCTTGTCGGGTTCGTGCCCATTGTCGCCGGAAGCGTCACCCTCAGCCTGCTTCCTTCGGCGAGCAGCGGCAGCGTCACGCAGGGCACCTACGAGGTCAGCCCCATGCTCGAAGCGGCCCACCGAGCCGCGATGCTGACCGCGCTGGTGGGCTTCCTCACGATGTTCGCCGTTCCGTTCTGGAACCGGGTGATCCGCCAAGCCCGCACCGGCCAGAGCGTCGGCAAGCAAGTGGTCGGGCTCAAACTCGTCGACCACCAAAACGGGCACCACATCGGGATGGGACGGGCGCTGCTGCGCGAGTTCGTGCACATCGTCGTCAACCAGATCTTCTGGCTCAGCTTCCTCTGGGCGTCATGGGACCCGAGTCGGCAGACCGTCGGCGACAAGGCGGCACGATCCACCGTCGTCGTGCTGCCGCGCACCTCCTCGCCGACCCCAGCCGCGCCCTGACATTGGCCCGAGCCGTGCCGCCCCGGCAACACGAGCCCGACCTCAGGGCCGAGGAGTCACTTGGTGCGGCCCGCGCCGCACACGCTCGACACGCCTGTCCCGCAGCGTTACTCGGCAGCTTTGGCCCCCACCAGCACAGCTGCTGCGCTCGTGAACTCGTCAGCGAACTGCAGCGTCGCCACCCAGCGCTCGGGGATCGCCGAGGCGCCGTCGCGGGCCCCGAGCAACCCGCCGGCGATCGCGGCGTTGGTGTCGGTGTCGTTGCCGATGCGCACCACGTCGACCACCGCGTCGGCGAACGGACGCGGGTCGACCAGCGCCGCCACCGCGATCCGCAACGAGTCCAGCACGTAGCCACGGCCATCACCCTCGAGCGTCATCCGCCCCTCGGCCAAGTCCGGCAGACGCATGCTCCGGCCGTCCGTGATCGCCTCCACCACCTGCCGGCCCGCCAGCGTCCACGTCGTCCGGCGGTGATCGTCGGTCGTCGCGCCAACCGCACCGAGATCCCGACCCGCAGCACCCCCGGTCGAGGCGCCGACCCGTTCCTCGCCCTCGCCGAGATGCCGGACCGTCGCGGCACCACCCCACTCCCCGTGCGCGCCGAGGCGCCGAGCCGTCGCGACACCAGCCTCCACGGCGGCGTCCACAGCGTCCCCGGCCAGCAGCGCGGCCGCGATCTCGTTGTAGGCCGCACATGCCACGGCGCACCGCGGGTCGTCATGGGTGATCGCCGAGATCTCCATCGACTCGCGCACCCGCTGCGCCGGGTCACCCACCGCCAGCGCGGTCGGGATGCAGCGCATCAGCGACCCGTTGCCCGCCTGGCCCGGGCCGGCACCAGCAGCCCGCGGATCCCCGGTCGCCCGGTACCGCCCCAGCCCGGCCAGCGTCGCACCGCCGGCATCCCGCGGCGGCGTTCCCGGCACCCGGCCCGGCCAGTCTCCATCGAGCCAGGCCAGCATGTGGTCGGCAGCCGAGCGCACCACGTCATCC
>JBOFJB010000249.1:0-2704 GCA_051650465.1 Dermatophilaceae bacterium
CCCTCGGCTACCGGGGCTTTCCGAAGTCACTGTGCACCAGCGTGAACGAGGTGGTCTGCCACGGCATCCCCGATGACCGCCCGCTCGAGGACGGCGACATCGTCAACATCGACATCACCGCATACCTCGGCGGCGTACACGGCGACACCGATGCCACCTACCTCGTCGGCGACGTCGACGACGAGTCGCGCCTGCTTGTCGAGCGCACCCGTGAGGCGATGCTGCGCGGCATCCGGGCCGCCCGACCCGGCCGCGAGATCAACGTCATCGGGCGGGTCATCGAGTCCTACGCGCAGCGCTTCGGCTACGGCGTCGTCCGCGACTTCACCGGGCACGGCATCGGCACCGCGTTCCACAGCGGCCTCATCGTGCCGCACTACGACGCGGCGCCCCGGTACGCCACGATGATCGAACCGGGGATGACCTTCACGGTCGAGCCGATGCTCAACCTCGGCGGCCACGACTGGGAGATGTGGGACGACGGGTGGACTGTCGTCACCGCGGACCGGCGCCGCTCAGCCCAGTTCGAGCACACCATCCTCGTGACCGACGGTGAGCCCGAGATCCTCACCACCGGAGACGCCGGATGACGACCAGCCACCCGCTCGGTATCGACGTCGGAGGCAGTGGCATCAAAGGCGCCCCGGTCGACCTCGCCCACGGCGAACTCGCACACAAGCGGCTACGCATCGAGACGCCCGAGACATCCACGCCCGACGCGGTGTGCGGCGTCATCGCACAGATCGTGGATCACTTCGACGAGGTCCGCAGCGGGTCCCCGATCGGGGTCACCATCCCCGGTGTCGTGCAGCACGGTGTCGTGCGGACCGCCGCGAACATCGACCCGTCGTGGGTCGGCTGCGAGATCGAGAAACTGCTCGAGGACCGGCTCCAGCACGACGTCGTCGTCGTCAACGACGCCGACGCCGCCGGGGTGGGCGAACTCGAGTTCGGCGCCGCTAGAGGTCACGACGGGCTCGCCATCCTCACCACACTGGGCACCGGCATCGGCACCGCGGTGATCAACCGCGGTGTCCTGGTACCGAACTCCGAGCTCGGCCACCTCGAGGTGGGCGGCGTCGACGCCGAGACGGTCACTGCATCGTCGGCGAAAACCCGCGAGAACCTCACCTACGAGCAGTGGGCACCGCGCCTACAGCGCTACTACCGGGCGCTGGAGGACCTGCTCTGGCCCGACCTGCTGGTGGTCGGCGGGGGGGTCTCCAAGGATGCCGACCAGTTCCTCCCGCTGTTGGACCTGCGCACCCCGATCGTTCCGGCGGCGCTGAAGAACAAGGCCGGCATCATCGGCGCCGCGGTGCTCGCCGCCCGCGTGCAGGACGAGCGTGGCCGAGCCAGCAGGCAGGTACCTGACGGGGCTGGCCAGCCCACCCTCGCGACCGAAGCGCGCCCGCCCCGGTAACTGCCCAGCCGGTGCGGGATCGCTCAGCGGATGGCCGGTTCGGCCGCCTCCATCGCCCGCTGTGGCGCCAAGGCCGACCGTGACCGTATCTGAGGGACGGCACGAGGCCGGATGGCATCAACGGCCCTGGCAGCGCGGACGAGGTCGGGCGGCAGCACGGTGCAGTCGGGCACAGGCCGGTCAAGCGCGAGGGCTCCAGCCCCACCGAGAAACACCGGGACGACGCTCGCCAGGCTGGTGAACGCACGGAGGTGCGGCTCGAAGACATCGGCACGCACCCCGGCGACGACGCACGCCTCGGCCCGGAGCGTGTGCACGGCATCGATGAGTGCGGTCATCGGGGTGTCCGCTCCCAAGGTCACCACCCGCCACGAGCGGCGGTGCAGCATCGACCCGAAGAGTTCGAGCGGAAGGTCATGCAACTCGTCAGGCGGGCAGGCGAGCACGACGCTCCGTCCCGGGCTGCTCGTCCCTGTCGATCGGAGTTCGCCGAGCACCCCGCGGAACGTGTTTGACGCGAAATGCTCGTGCACGACGCCGAGACGGCCCGCGTCCCATCCCTCGCCGACCTCGTGGAGCACCGGCACCATCACCTCGGCGACCACGGCATCAATGCCCCGGGCCGACGCGAACGACACCACCGCCTCGCGGAGCCCCAGGCCGTCCAGCAGCGGCACAGCGTCAAGAATCCGCTTTCGTGCCTCGCCCGGGTCGGGCGCAGGATGGTCGACCATGACCGGTCCTTCCGCGACTCACCCTGCGTGACGCACGATACGCGGACGATGCTCAGGCCAACCCACAAACCGCGCACACCACCGATCGGCGCCTGAGCGCCCGACCTCGGGTGTCGTGCCCACGTCGATGAGCCGACTGGCCGACGTGCCAGGGGACGAGCCGGGCTGTAGGCCGGGTTCTGTCCCGTGCCATCGTCGCCGACGGCACGGTGACGGCCATCCATCTCGGGTGGCCGTTGCCGACCACCTCCAGCGCCCTACCCGGATGCTCGGGCGGGCCGCCCTCGAACGCATCCTGTCTGGGCTTGCTCCGGATGGGGTTTACCAAGCCGACCTGGTCGCCCAGGCCGCTGGTGGTCTCTTACACCACCGTTTCACCCTTGCTCCCCGCCCGGTCTGACGACCGGACGAGGGGCGGTCTGTTCTCTGTGGCACTGTCCCGCGGGTCGCCCCGGGTGGCTGTTGGCCACCATCCTGCCCTTCGGAGCCCGGACCTTCCTCGGCGGTGGTTGCCCACCGACGCGACCGTCCGCCCGACTCGTCCGCG